>JALYMT010000131.1 GCA_030773555.1 Actinomycetota bacterium
GCACGGCTCGTGGACGTTCGTGGCGGACGTGCCTGGGGTCGGCGGGCGCCGGCGCCAGGTCAAGCGGGGCGGCTTCGAGACGAAGGCTGCCGCCGAGGCAGCGCTGGCCGCAGTCGTCGACGAAGCGGCGCGCGGCCGCACCTCCTACGACGAGGGCCAGCGAGTCGGGGACTACCTCGACACCTGGCTCGCTGCGAAGGTCACCGCCGATCTGCGTCCGAACACCGCTGTCTCCTACAGGCTGCACATCGCGCGCTACCTCAAGCCGCATCTCGGCTATCTGCGGCTGCGTGACCTACGTCCGTCGCATGTCGAACAGATGTTGCGGGCGGTGAGTGAGCCCCGGCCGGACGGACGCCAGCTCGGGCCGGCCACGGTCCGCCGCATCCACGCGACCCTGCGCTCCGCGCTGGCCTCAGCCACCCGCAAGCGACTGATCCCCTACAACCCGGCCGTCGACCTGGACCTGCCCAAGGCCCGTCGGCCGAAGGTCCGGCCATGGGAGGCCGACGAGCTCGGCGCCTTCCTGGACAGCCTCGGCGGGCACCGGCTCGCGCCCGTGTTCGAGGTGATCGCCGCGACTGGCCTCCGCCGTGGCGAGGCGCTCGGCCTGCGCTGGGACGACGTGGACCTCGAACGGGGCGTCATCGTCGTCCGGCAGCAACTACTACAGGTCGCCAGCGAGCACGCCCGCAGGTGCTGCCCCTACTGCTCTCAGACCCACCGACAAGTGGCGTTCGGTGCGCCCAAGACCTCCAGCGGGGAGGCGCGGGTCGTGGAGCTCGACAACGGCACGATCGGGGTGCTCCTCGAGCACCGGCTACGCCAGGACCTACAGCGCGCTGCGTGGGCCGACGCCTACGTCGACCACGGTCTCGTCTTCGCCCGCGAGGACGGGCAACCGATTCCACCCGAGGTCGTGACCAAGACCTTCACGGAGCTCACAGCCGCAGCTGGCCTCCGCCGGGTGCGGCTACACGACCTGCGACACGGGGCTGCGAGTCTGCGCTTGGCCGCCGGCGTCGACATCGCGGTCGTCAGCAAGCAACTCGGCCACTCGGCCATTGCCTTGACCGTCGACACGTACTCGCACCTGCTAGACGGCGTCGGTCGGCAGGCCGCGGAGCGTGCCATGGCGCTCGTGCCCCGCAGCCGACGAGGCCAGGCCGAGGATGCCTGTGACCAGGATGTGACCAGCGTGGCCGGGGGAAGCCGGCTCCATGGTGATCAGGAAGACCAAGACGCAGGTCAGGGCGGTGGGCCGCCAGGGGATCGAACCCTGAACCCACGGATTAAAAGTCCGTTGCTCTGCCGATTGAGCTAGCGGCCCGGGACGAGCGTAGAACCAGGCAGACAACCTCCGCGCTGGGACAGTCGGTTTGGCCGTCGATCATGCGCTGGCTAGGGCGAGGGCATCAGTCCCGCGTCAGTGCCCCGTGAGTGATCGGGCACGACGCCTGCGGTCGCTCACAAGATGGGGCGCCGCTGGGTTACGGCAGAGATCTCGCAGGGCACGGTGAGCCAGTTCACCCAGCCGCGTCTGGAGAAGGTGGTCAAGGGCGAGGACCCCCGCGGCATCACTCAGACCGTGGCCTGGGGCGGCGGGGGTGGCTTCCGGTCGGTGACCGTCACGCCCTCCATGTACGAGGTGACGCCGCTGGGCGTGGTGCTGGCTGACTGGGCGACCAACGGACGGTTCGCCCGAGCCGTAGCCGGTCAGCTGGGATTCACCTGGCAGGACAGGGAGCACGCCCCGTTCTGCGGGGTGCGCGGCCGGATGCGCCTGGCCGTGCTCGACGGCGCGGTCGGCTTGGAAGAGGCCCGGCAGATCATCGCCGCCCTTCACGAGAGGGAGCGGGTCACAATCGTGGCGAAGGTCGTCCTGCCGGGCGTGGAGGAGCTGGTAAGCGAGCTGTCTCGCGGCTCACGGGTCCGGAAGGCACCTCGGGACGTGCTGACCCAGAAGTCGCGCTCGCGCCGTCCAGCCAGAGGGCGTCCGTCCGCATGAGCATCGACTACGACCCGGACCTGGTCGAGCGGGTGGGTCACACGCTCGACCTGCGCGAGCCCAATCTCGCCGCGCTCGACCGGATCGCGCGGGCGCTGCACGAGGGGGGGCCGGGCCAGGAGATCGTTACGGATCTGGCGACCGGCGTGGGGAAGACCTACATCGCCGGTGGGCTGCTGGACTACCTCGCCGAGTCCGGAGTGCGGAACGTCGTCATCGTCACCCCCGGCTCGACGATCCAGGGCAAGGCGATCGCGAACCTGACGCCGGGGCACCGCAAGTACCTGCGCGGGCTGCGCTGCGACCCCCTCGTGGTCACCCTGGACGATCTGGAGCGTGGCGCGGTCGCGGCGGCCCTGGAGGATGGCTCGCGGTTCAAGGTGTTCGTCTTCACGGTGCAGTCCCTGCTGCGCCCTAACAGTGCCGACGCCCGTCGGGCGCACCGGCCGCACGAGACGCTCGGCGTGGCTCTGTACGAGTACTTGCAGGCCGCGGACGACCTGGTCGTCATCGCCGACGAGCACCACGTCTACTACTCCGGGCAGGCGCGGAAGTTCCAGGCCGCCATCGACGACCTGAGACCGCTCGCCCTGATCGGCCTGACCGCCACCCCCACCCCAGCACCGACCCTGAGAAGATCATCTACCGCTACCCACTGGCGGAGGCGATCGCCGACGGCTACGTGAAGGTCCCGGTCCTCGTCGCCCGCCAGGACGGCATGAAGGACCCTCGCACGCAGATGGGCGACGCTATCGCGCTGCTGGAGGCGAAGACCGCCGCGATGGCCGCCTACTGCCAGCGGATTCGGCGCCAGCCGGTCCAGCCGGTCCTGTTCGTGGTTGCGCAGACGATTGACGAGGCGACCGTCATCCGGGACATGCTCGCCGGGCCCGACCTGCTCGGCGCGCACGAGCGGGTCCTCCTGGTTACCAGCGAGGAGCCCGACGAGACCCTGCGGCTGCTCGACAAGCTGGAGGAGCCCGACTCCCCCGTTCGCGCCGTGGTGTCCGTCTCCATGCTCAAAGAAGGCTGGGACGTCAAGAGCATCTACGTGATCGCCGCCGTGCGTGCCATGGAGTCCCAGCTGCTGACCGAGCAGATCCTCGGCCGCGGGCTGCGACTTCCGTTCGGCGCTCGCACCGGGGTGCCCATGCTCGACACCGTGGAGGTGCTGTCTCACCATTCGTTCACGGGGCTGCTGCGGCAGGCCAAGGTGCTGCTGGAGCAGACGCTTGGGCAGCGCGCCAGCGAGGCATCGCTCGTCGCCGACCCGGTGCCCGGGCAGCGGCGGCCCGGCGCTCCCGTTCCCGCCTCGGCAATCGCGCCCGCACTGCCCGCGGAGGGCGTACGGCAGGAGCTGGTGGTGGAGCTGCCCGGCCCGGCAGCGGAGGAGGACCCCGACCAGATGGCACTGTTCGGGGACGGCTCCGGTGGCGTCGTCCTGGACGGCGCCGTGACCCACATGGGGATGGGCTTCGCCACCGTGACCGCCCGCGTCGCTGCCGCCGAGATGACCACGCGGACGCTCACGAGGACGCTGCTGCCCCGCTCCCCCGGAGGCGTGCGCGTACCCCTGTTCCTGCCCCGCGTCACCACGCGGTGGGAGCGCGACCCGTTCAGCCTCACGCAGCTGAACGCCGTGGACGTGGAGGCTCTCGGCCGGCGATTCGCCGACGACAACGGCGCCACCCTCACCCGCAAGGCTCTCGACGCCACCCGCACCGCCAGCGGGGCGGTGGAGGTGGTCATTACCGACATGACCGATCCGGTGCTCGCCTCGCAGACTGCGCTCCCATTCGCCTCAATCGAGCAGGACCTCGCCGGGCGGCTGCTGCGCACCAACGGGGTCGCCGCGACGGCGAGCGAGGCGAACGCCGCCCTGGCGGTCGCGCGGGCGTTCCTTCGCGGCGCTGGAGTGACCGAGGAGACGCCCTGGCGCCCCGAGCACGGGCGACTGGCGACCGCCCGGCTTGTCGAGTGGATCGCCGCCCAGCAGGCCGCCCGGCCCGCGCGGCAGGTGGTCGAGGTCAGCCAGGTGCGCTGGCCCGACCCCGCTGAGCGGGTCGAGGCGCTACCCCCCTTCGACCGACAGATGATCGCTTCCAGCCGGGAGTTCACGCGCGGCTACCCCTACGGCGGGTGGGTGCGGTCGGTGTACGAGGTCAGCTCCTTCGACGCCTACAGCACCGAGTTCCGCCTCGCCGCCCTGTTCGAGACCACACCTGGGGTGAGGGCGTGGACCCGGGTCACCGCCACGGTGCCGCTGCGCATCCCCTACTCCCAGGGAGCGGTCCAGCGGGAGTACGAGCCCGACTTCATCGTGGTAAACGACCACGGCACCCACTGGATCGTTGAGGGCAAGGCGGACGCGGAGGTGCACGACCCCGTGGTGCGCGCGAAGGCGGAAGCGGCCAAGGCGTGGGTGAGCGCGGTCAACGCCTCGCCCACGGTGGCGCAGCGGTGGGGCTACCTGCTCGCCAGCGAGTCCGTCATCGCGTCCTCCTCGTCCTGGGACGCGCTGAAGA
>JALYMT010000132.1 GCA_030773555.1 Actinomycetota bacterium
GCCGTGCCCCTCGACCCTCTCCTCGAGTGGGCCGACCGCGACGAGCGGGAGCGCGGCCTGGGCGACGCGCCCTATCCGCCGAACTACCCGAAGATGCCGGGCGAGCCCAAGCGGGTGCAGCCGTCCAAGGACCGCGAGCGCCGGCCGTCGCCGGCAGAGTGACGATTGCGGGCGACCTCCGTCCAGCGGGGTAGGAAGCGGCCATGGACCTGCGCATCGGCTACCGGGAACGAGGGCCGCTAGCTCTCGACACCGACGTCCCCTCGCGAGCCGACACCACGAACCCGGACGCCGCGCACGCCGTGGCCGCGGGCAGCGTCGTCGCCCTCTGCGGGGCTCCGGTGGCCGTCGGAGAGGATCCGTGGCCACCGCCTCCCGAGGCGGTGTGCCCCCTGTGCCAGCGGACCGTGCAGGGCTACGTGCGCTAGGCGCTCAGCCGACCACCCGGTCGGTGCCCGCCACGACGTGCAGGACGGGCAGCTCCAGCGCGCCGCGCAGCCGGGAGGCCCAGTCGCGCCGCAAGGACTCCTCGAGCAGGTGCGGCTCGGTGACGACGAGGACCTCGTCGACGCGCTGCCGCCCCACGAGCTCGACGACCGACTGCACCGGGTCGTCGGGGCCGAGGGAGCCGTCCGCCTCGATGCCCTCGGCACGAAGCGCCGTGATCGAGGCCGCCAACGCCCGCTGTGCCGAATGCCTGCGCTGCCTCGCGGTCAGGCCTGCCCGAGTCGCGCAGGGCCGCGCGTACGTGGCCGAGCGCCGCCTCGTCGATCGCCTCCACCAGCGGGTCGTGCTCGGTGTCCACGGGCACCACGACGTGCACGCGCACGGGTTGCGGATCGTGCAGGTGCGCGACCCGCTGCACGTCGTGCGTCGTCGGCGCGTGCTCGGCCAGCAGCACGATCGTCCAGGGTCCGTCCGCGTTCGGCGCCACGTCGTCATTCAACCGGTTCCTCGACGGGGATGTGCCCCGCCAGCACCTGCGCGAGGTCGAAGCGCACCGGCTGTTCCAGCTGCGCGTACGTGCACGACTCCGGCGTCCGGTCGGGGCGCCACCGGCGGAAGTGCGCGGTGTGCCGGAAGCGGCTCCCCTCGAGGTAGTCGTAGGCCACCTCGACCACCAGCTCGGGGCGCAGCGGAATCCAGGACAGGTCCTTCTTGGCGTTCCACCGGCTCTGCGCACCTGGCAGCCGGTCGGCCTCGTGGGCCGCGGCCTGCGCCCAGGACGCCCACGGATGCCCGTCAAAGTCGGCCATGCGGTAGGGGGCGAGCTCCGCCACCAGGGCGGCGCGGCGCGCCATCGGGAAGGACGCGGCCACCCCGACGTGCTGCAGGGCCTGCCCGCCGGGGCCGTCGTGGAGCCCCAGCAGCAGCGAGCCCACCACCGGGCCCGACTTGTGCCAGCGGAAGCCGGCGACGACGCAGTCGGCGGTGCGCTCGTGCTTCACCTTGAACATGGCGCGGACGTCGGGCTGGTAGGCCCCGTCGAGGGGCTTCGCGACCACCCCGTCCAGCCCCGCTCCCTCGAACACCTCGAACCACCGCCGGGCGAGCGCCGGGTCGTCGGTGCCGGGGGTGAGGAACACGGGGGCAGCGGCGTCGGCGAGCACCGCCGCCAGTCGGGCGCGGCGCTCGGCGAAGGGCGCCGCCATCAGGTTCTCGTCGCCGAGGGCCAGCAGATCGAACGCGACGAAGGCCGCCGGTGTCTCCACGGCTAGCTTGCGAACGCGCGACTCGGCCGGGTGGATGCGTTGCAGCAGCGCCTCGAAGTCGAGGCGCCCGTCGGAGATGATGACGATCTCGCCGTCGACGACGCAGCGCGGCGGCAGCTGCCCCCGTACGGCGTCGAGCAGCTCGGGGAAGTAGCGGGTCATCGGGCGCTCCTTGCGGCTGCCCAGCTCCACCTCGTCCCCGTCGCGGAACACGATGCAGCGGAAGCCGTCCCACTTGGGTTCGTAGAGCAGCCCGGCGGCGCTGCCGCGGCCGGGCTCGGGCACTCCCGGCACGAGCTTGGCGAGCATCGGAGCGACCGGTGGCATCACGGGCAGCTGCATGTCGACATCCTCGCACCGCGGGTACGCCCTCTACGCTCGGCGCGTGCGGGGGCGGCGACGGCGACGATTTCCCGGGGGGCCAGCGGTCTCGCGGGGACTGCTCGCTTTGGTGCTGGCCGCGGGCGGCTCCGCGCACTTCCTCTCGCCGGCGCCGTACGCAGCCATCGTCCCAGCGGCGCTGGGCGCGCCGTACGTCTGGGTCTACGTCAGCGGCGCAGCCGAGCTGGCGTGCGCGGTCGGGCTGCTGCTGCCACGCACCCGCCGGCACGCCGCGCTCGCCGCCGCTGCGCTGTTCGTCGCGGTGTTCCCCGCGAACCTGCAGATGGCGTGGGACGCGGCGGACCGTTCGGCCGCGTACCGCGCCGTCACGTACGCGAGGCTGCCGCTGCAGGTGCCGCTCGTGCTGTGGGCGCTGTCGGTGGCCCGGGTCGACGGCCCGCTCAGGACCCGGCGTCGTAGCGGCTGAACAGGAAACCGTCCTCCTCGAGCAGTGACGCCAGCCGCAGGCGCGGCGGCGGGTCGAGGAGCGGGCCGGCCAGAACCCGCGGAGCGTCACCGGCCAGCAGCAGCGGTGACACGGTCAGGCACAGCTCGTGGAGCCGGCCAGCGGCGGTGAGCTGCGCGAGCAGTTGCGGGCCGCCTTCGCACAGCACCCGGCGCAGCCCCCGCTCCACCAGCGCGTCCACCGCGGCGCCCAGGTCGACCCGCTCGCGCCCGGCGACGAGGACCTCGGCGCGCCGGCGCACCTCGGCGAGCCGAGCGGCGGGCGCGTTCGCGGTGGTCAGCACGTACGTGGGCGCTGCGCCGCTCGCGCCGAGCAGCGGCCCCTCGAGGTCGAGATCGAGGCGGGCGCTCACCACCGCCATCGCCGCCGCCGGCAGCTGCCCCGCCGCGCTGCGAGCCGCGGCGTACGAGGCCCGCGCGGCGACCGGGCCGTAGCCTTCGACGCGGGCCGTGCCGGCGCCGACGAGCACCACGTCAGCCAGGGCGCGCAGCACCCCGAAGATCCGCTTGTCACCCTCGCTCGACAGACCGCCCGAGCGCCCCGCGGCGCTCGCCGCGCCGTCGGCGGAGCCGACCATGTTCGCCCGCACCCAGGTCCTCGCTGGTGGATAGGCGTACACGTCGTCCAGATCCACCTCCGCGCCGTCGCCGCCGGGGAGGAGTTGCCGCACCCGGCGATCCTCGCACGACCGTCATCGCGGCTACGGCTGCCAGCGGGTGAAGTCGTGGGCGAAGACGACCCGGGCCGGGTCCAGCTGCTCCAGCCGCTCGAGCCAGGCCGGGGATGCCGGTAACGGCGGGGGATGGGAGTCGCGACGCGCTCGATGCGTCGGCGCTGTAGGCGCTGGCGGTGTCGTGGCTCTGCCCGGCGACCACCACCGTGCCGTCGCGACACCGGACGGCGAGCGACTGGTGACCCGCGGTGTGCCCCGGGGTCGGCAGTAGAAGCACGCCGGGGAGCACCTCGGCCTCACCGGGCAGCTCCTCGTAGCAGAGGCCCGGCGCATCGATCAGCTCCGGCAGGGTGTAGTCGACGGTGTGCCGCGCCGCAGCCAGCTCGATGGCCTGTGTGAACACCGGCCGGCCGGTCAGCTCGGGATTGCCGCCGCAGTGGTCGAAGTGCAGGTGGCAGTTGGCCACGAAGCGCACGTCGTCGGTCCCGGCCCCTGCCGCGCCCAGAGCCGCGGCGAGTGAGCGCCGGCGCGGCCGGTAGTGCGCGTCGACCTCGGGATGGCTCCCCATGCCGGTATCGAACAGCAGCAGTCCGTCAGGGTGGCGCACCAGATAGCCCAGGCACGGCTCCACGCGCGGTGCACCCGTGCCGGTCTCCTCGGATGGACGCACGAAGTACCCGAAGTCCACTCGTCGTACGTCGGGGTCGTCCATGTCAGCAGTGTGCCCGGTCGACTGCTTCCGTCTCCGGCGAGCAGGGCGAGGGTTGATGAGGTGCTCGAGAGCTGG
>JALYMT010000133.1 GCA_030773555.1 Actinomycetota bacterium
GGCGCCGAGCGCGGCGGCCAGGAAGCCGGGCCGTCCGCTGACGGGGGCGCTTGCCGTGCCCTCGTCCGCCCCGTCGGTTGCAGCGGACTGGGTTCGCAGCGTGTCGAGGTCGACGACCACGTTGAGATGCGGCGTTCCCCGCCGGAGGCGGGCAACTGCCCGCCGTCGAGGGCGCGCCGGCACAGCTCGACCAGGGCGGCGAGCATGCGCTGGGAGGGCGTGCGCCGGTCGTCGCCGCTGCCCGGGGCGGCCAGCGGGCGCAGCGCGGTCAGGATCACCGCGGGGCGTCCTCACCGCCGGCGACCCCGTCCAGGACGTGGCGCCCGTCGAGCAGCGGGGAGATGTGCAACGGGCCGACCTCCGCGGCGTCCTGCTCCCCGGCGGCCACGCTCTCGGCGTCCAGGACATGACGCAGGTGCACCCCGGCGGCCCGGGGTGGATAGCGGGTCCAGGGTGCGGGCGGCCTCCCCCAGTGCGGCCTGCGCCTGCCCGGCCACCTACGGCTCCACCCGGAAGGAGAGGGCGGCGAGCTCGCGGGTGAGCACCCGGGCGTGGGCGTAGGAGATCTCCCCGGACAGCAGCGCCGCGCCCACCACCGGGGCGCCCCCCGGCCCGGCGTGCAGCGAGCGGGCCACCCGCAGCGCCTCCCCCGCCGCCCCGGCGGGCAGCCTCGCCTGGCCCCTCAGCCAGGACCGGGTCGACAGGTAGCCCTCGTCCCCGGCGCCACCCCGGGCGTCGAACACCCGCAGCGGCGCAGCCACTGCCCCTCGAGCCGGTCCAGCTACGCCCGCAACCCGAGCAGCTCCTCCCCCAGGGCGGGATCGAAGAGCTCGGCCGGATCGGCCGCGGCCAGCGCGTCCACCGCCGCGGCCACCCCCGCCGCACCCGCCACCGTCGAATACATGTATCAAGACTAGCGGCAAGCACCGACAGAATCCGTGCGCCGTCCACAGCCCTCGCGGCCGGGGACGCTGCGGCTCGGCCAGCGTCAGCCGGCCGAGGCGACGTGCTGGGCGACGTAGCCGCCGCCACCGCCGCCACCGCCGCCGGGGTCGCCACAGCCGGTGGCGAGACCCGCCACGAGCAGAACCAGCGCAGCCAGCACGGTGGGACGCCGGGCGCGGCGGGGGCTGGCGGCATTCGGGCTTGACCGGCTGACAGCCATGGCTACTCCTCGGTGGTGGCTCGGTCACCTCGCGCTGCCCGGGCCTGTCCTCCTATGAGTGTCCACCTGCCGGCGATCCTTACCCCTGACGGAGTACGGCCCGGGCGGGGCGCGGGTCAGGAGTGACGCACCTGCGCCGCATCGGCCAGCGCCTGCGGTCGCATGCCCACCCCGTGCCGGAAGGCGAGGTCACCACCGAGATAGCCGCTCACCCCCACGACGCTCAGGGCCGCGGCGGACAGCTTGCGCCCGAAGGGGCGGCTGCCCCGCTTCCTAGCAGCCCACGAGCCCAAGAAGAGCAGGAAGGCGACGTTGTTCAGGGCGGCGTGCACGGCAGCCTCCCGGCGCACCCCGTCGCTGGTGTCGAGATACTGCGGCAGCCCGGTGAGCACCGCGGCCAGCGCGGTGACCAGGCCCACCCGCAGCGCCCCGTCGGCCGCGTGGTCGTGGCGGGAATCGGAGCTGCGGGCGCCGCGGGCGTCGTACCAGCCGGAGACGCACCAGGCGCCGATCGGCAGCGCCACAACGACGGGATGCAGGGGATGCCCGACCACCTCGTTGCCGTGGAGCAGCCGGACGACGGGCCGCGCCGCCGGGGTGTCGGCGACGGTGGCGAGGGCGGCCTGGGCGTCGCTGGAGGCGTGGTCGAGGGCGCTTCCACGTCCGCGCACCAGGCGGTCGACGAGCGAGGTGGGTTCCATGGCGCCCTGCTGCCCCCCTCTGACCTCTGCCAACCGGCCACCGCAGCGCAGCTTCCCCGGAATCGGCCGCTCACGCGCCGGCGACGCCGGCCCCGGCCCCGGTCCCGGCCCCTACGACAGCAGCCCGAGCCGCCGGCTGACCGAGGTCGCAGACTCGGCCAGCCCCGCCCTGAGCAGCTGTCGATCGGCACTGACCAGGGGCACCCCCAGGTGCTGCGCCGCCGCGGCCCAACAGGCGTCGTACGACGTGAGCCCGTGCTGCTCGGCCAGGAAGAAGCCGTGGCGCGCCCATGTCGGGGAGATCGGCAGGACACGTCCGAGCAAGGACACAAGGTCGTCGACAGCGTCGGCCACCTCCACAGCCGACCAGCTGCGACGGCGCAACAGGACGTTGCTCAGCTCGTAGAGCGCGAGATCCAGAAGGCGTGCGTCGTGGGCGCCGACGACATGGGCCTCGCGTATGGCGCGTGCCTGGGGCACCTCGTCCTCATCACCCTCGGCGAACCACTTGAGCAGCACCGACGTGTCGATCAGCAGCGCCGTCACTGTCGTGGAGTCCCGGCGTCTCTCTCCGCCTTGTCCGCGAGCAGATCTTCTGACGTCGGCCAGCCGTACCGGGCCGCCCGCGCCTCGAGTCTGGCGGCCGCCCGGCGCCTCACCTCCTGGGCTGGGGACTCGAGCTCACGACGGGCGGCGTCGGCGAGCAGCGCGCTTCGCGTGGTCTCGCGCCGTCTGGCCTCGGCGTCGATCCGCGCCAGCAGCTCGTCGGGCAGGGACACCATCACCTTGGCCATATCCGGAGGATAGCTGCCTGCTTATTGCCAGGCGGACATACCGATACAGGGGGGTCAGTACGGCACCGTGGCGTCGAGCAGCAGCGGGGGCAGGCCCTCGAAGACCTCGCCTCCCTGCTCGAGCAGCGCCGCGTGGTCCGCCGCCCACGTGTGGCCCGTGCTTCGCCAAACGTAGATGTACTCCAAAGCGTGCGTCTGGTAGCGCACAGCGCCGATCGCGTGCAGCCGGGCGAGGAGATCGGTGTCCACGTGGCGTACGGAAGCGCTCCAGCCGCCGGCCTCGGCGAGCACGTCGCGGGGCAGCAGCATGGTGGCGCCGGCAGGGGTGACGTCGAAGACCTCCGGCGCCATCCGTACGCGGTCGATCGTGACGCCCTCGTCGGCGAAGTGGGTCCAGCGGGAGGACTTCGATACCAGGTCCGCGCCGCTCGTGCGGCGCGCCAGCACCAGGTCGGTGAGGTGCGACGGGCCGTAGTGGTCGTCGTCGTCCACCTTCGTGAGCAGGTCGCCGTCGGCGAGCCGCGAGAGCCGGCCGAGGACCTCCCCCAGGGTGGCCTCCGCGGGGACGCGCACGACGCGCAGCCGACCGCCCGTCCGCTCCGACCAGCGCGAGCGCAGGCGCTCGTCGACGTCGTAGCCGTGCGCGCCCAGCACGATCTCGTACGAGGGGTAGGTCTGGGCGCCGAGGTGGTCGAGGCAGGTCTCGACGAGGTCCGGCCGCTTGCTCGACACCACCACAGACACCGCGGGCAGCGCCAGCGCGCCACGCCCCGTGAGCGGTGTGCGCCGCAGCACGGCGTCCCCCGCGATGATCGCCGCCCGCGAGGAGGCGACGCTGAGGGCGTACGCGCGCAGCGGTGACCCGTCCGGCCCGGCCGCGCCGGCGGCGGCCGGCAGGACCAGGAGGCCC
>JALYMT010000134.1 GCA_030773555.1 Actinomycetota bacterium
GACTTCGACATCGGGGCGCTGATCCTCGCCGAGCACGACACCTTCCGCCGGGCCTTCGACGCCCTCGACGAGCTCTCCGATCCCGCCGAGCTACGGGCCCGCTGGCAGGAGCTGGCCGACGCACTCGAGGTGCACGCCAGCGGCGAGGAGGTCGTCTTCTATCCTGAGCTGCTGCACGAGGTGCCCGACAGCGAGGACGAGACCAAGCACGCCGTCCGCGAGCACAACGAGATCCGCGAAGCCGTCTCGGCCGTGGCCACGCACGAGGCAGGCAGCGAGAGCTGGTGGGCGGCGCTGCGCCACGCCCGCGAGGTCAACGCCCACCACCTCGACGAGGAGGAGCGCGAGCTGCTGCCCGACTTCCGCGAGCGCGTCGACGAGGCCGCGCGCAGCGAGCTCGGGATGCGGTGGCTGGAGTTCCACGAGGAGCACGAGCGCGCGCGAGGACTCAGTGGCGCGGTCAAGGACCCGGACGAGTACGTCGAGCAGCACACGTGAGCCGCGATGTGCGGGTCTGCTTCTTCGGCGACTCGTACACCCTGGGCGCCGGCGACGAGACCGCACTCGGCTGGGTGGGTCGGGTCGCCGCGGCCGCCCGGGCGTCGGGCGTCGACCTCGCCGCGTTCAACCTCGGCATCGGCGGCGAGACCTCGTTGGACGTGGCCCGGCGGTGGTACGCCGAGGCCAGCCGACGCCTCCGGGGCGGCGACGCGCACGCGGTGGTGTTCGCCTTCGGCACCAACGACGCCGACGCCAGCTCCGGCCGGCCCCGGGTCGCCCCCGACCGCACCTTGCGCGCGCTGGCCGACTGCCTCGACGAGGCGCACGCCGCCAGCTGGCCCGCGCTCGTCGTCGGGCCCCCGCCCGTGCTGGACGACGCCCAGACCGCGCACGCCCGCAAGCTCGCCGCGGGCATGGCAGCGGCGTGCCGGGAGCGCGGTGTGCCCTTCGTCGACACCCTCGCCGCCCTCGACGGCGACGAGGGGTGGCACCGGGAGCTGGCCGGCGGCGACGGCTACCACCCGGGGTCACCCGGCTATCAACGGCTCGCGGCGTGCCTCATCGCGCCGATGACCGCCTGGCTGGCCGCCCTCCCGTCCTAGGCTGCACTGCGATGGACAGTCTCTCCTGGGCGAATGCGGTGGCCGCCGCGCACCTCGCGGCGATCGTCTTCATGCTCACCGGCGGGCTGCTGAGCTGGCGGTGGCCGCGGCTGATCCCCTGGCACGTCGCAACCGCCGGCGCCATCCTGGCGGTGAACCTCGCCGGTCTCGACTGCCCGCTCACCACCCTGGAGCTGCGCCTGCGCGCCGCAGCCGGCGAGGTCGCGTACTCCGGCGGCTTCATCGGCCACTACCTCATCGAGCCGCTCTACGCGCCCGGCATCACCGCCGCCGTCGACCTGATCATCTACGCCGTTGCCCTCACCCCCAACGTCCTCGCGTACGGGGGGCTGGCGTGGCGGCACTGGTGGGCGGCGTCCGCCCCGCGGGAACCCACGACCACGAGGCCCTAGGGGACCGGATGCTCATCGGCGGCCGCGAGCCCGTCACGATCCGGGTCGTGGACTACGACGAGCAGTGGCCGCTGCGCTTCCAGGACGCCGCTGCCCGCGTGCGCCGGGCCCTGAGCGAGCGCGCCCTCGGCGTCGAGCACATCGGGTCCACCTCGGTGCCCGGCCTGGCGGCCAAACCGATCATCGACATGCTGCTCACCGTCGACGACGTGACCGACGAAGCGGCGTACGTGCCCCCGCTGGAGTCGGTCGGCTTCGTGCTGCGCGTCCGGGAGCCGGAGCACCGGATGCTGCGCACGCCGGCACGGGACGTCCACCTGCACGTGTACGAGCCGGACCGCGTCGAGGTGCGGAACTACCTGGACCTCCGAGACTGGCTCCGGGTCGACCCGGCCGATCGGGAGCTCTACGCCGCCACCAAGAGGCGGCTGGCGCAGCAACAGTGGACCGACATGAATGCCTACGCCGACGCCAAGACCGACGTCGTGCTCGAGATCCTCGGCCGGGCCGCGGGCTGGCGGGCCGGTGGGCGACAGGCCAGGTGATGACCGCGCAGCCGCCCGAGCGTCTGCGGGGCGTCATCGTGGGCGCCGGCATCGCTGCTCGCCGCCTCGCTGACCTACAGCTCGGGAGCCCACCAGTCCACCGCCTGCCGGGCCAGCTCCGGCGGGACCGTGTGCCCGTCGGGGAACTCCTCGTAGCGCACGTCGTGCCCCTCCCGGCGCAGCTCGGGGACGATCCGGCGGCTGGTGCGGTCGATCGGCAGCACGTCGTCGGCGACGCCGTGGGAGACGAACACCCGCGGCTTGCCCTGGTGGTCGGGACGGGGGACGAAGCCGGGCGAGAACGCGAGGACGGAGCCGAACAGCTCACCGTTGCCCAGCCCCAGCCCCAGCGCGTACGAGGCGCCGTCGGAGAAGCCGGCTACCGCGACCGCCTCCGGCCGCACGGGCAGCATCGCGAAGGTCCGCGCGAGGGCCTCGTCGACCCGCTCGACGTCACGGCCGTAGTCGCCGCGGACCGCGTCCCAGGTGCTGCCCCCCGACGCGGGCGCGAGCAGGATCAGCCGCCGCTCCTCGGCGACGCGCTGGATGAAGTCGAGGCCGCCGCGCGCGTCGCCACCAGCCCCGTGCAGGGTGAGCACGAGGGGCACCGGACGGTCGGCGGCCAGGCCGGGCGGGACGTAGACCCGCGCCTCCCGGCCGCCCTCCACCGGCAGGGGGTGCACGCCCGCGGGCAGGGCCGGTG
>JALYMT010000135.1 GCA_030773555.1 Actinomycetota bacterium
CCCCCCGGGCGCCGGGGGGTCGGCCGGGGCCCGGTCGGGGAAGTCGGCGAGCAGCGCCTGCACCTGCCCGCTGAGGGCGCGCAGCGCCGCCCGCAGCCGGGTCACCTCGTCGACCTCGGCGCGGGCCTCGCCCCCCGAGCCCTGCCAGGTGCGCTTGGGATGCCGGCGCAGGTACTCCTGCTCGAGCTCGAGCATGCGGGTGGTGTGGCGCTCGTACTGCTCGGCGGTGCCGTGCAGGAAGACCCAGTTGCGGGTCGCGTGCGCGTGCGTGCCCTGCTGCTCGAGCTCCTCGTCGCTGAGCTCGCTTGCCGGCCGGCCCTGCCCCGGCATGCCCGATGTCGACATCCGATCCTCCTCAGCTCGCCGGGACGCCGGCCGGGAGCCCGGCCGGGCGGTGCAGCCGCAGGCCCGCACGGTAGCGCCGGGCCGAGTCCACGTAGGTGCGGACGGCGTAGTCGATCCAGCCCGCCTGCTCCGCGGGGTCCATCGGCCGCCCCCGGGCCGGCACGCCGAGGGCCATGGACGCGGGCGCCACGACGGTGTCCTCGGTCACCAGGGCGGCTGCGCCGACGACGGAGCCGGTGCCGATGCGCGCCCGGTTGAGCACCACTGACCCCGAGCCGATCAGACAGCGGTCCTCGACGACGCAGCCCTCCAGGTGCACGACGTGCCCGACCACGCAGTCCGCGCCGAGCAGCGTGGGCCACTCCGCGGTGGTGTGCACGACGGTGCCGTCCTGCACCGACGTACGGGCGCCGACGACGATGCGGCCGTGGTCGCCGCGCAGCACCGCGGTGGGCCACACCGAGGCCTCGTCGCCGATCTCGACGTCGCCGATGACGACCGCGTCGGGATGCACGAACGCGGTCGGGCTGATGCGGGGGACGAGGTCGTCGAGCTCGTACACGGGCATGGGCGAACCTCAGCTCGGGTCGGCACCGGCATCGACGCCGGTGGGGAGGATGCCGGCGTAGACCGACCGGGCGTTGCCGCCGAGCACGAGGGGCACGACGTCGTCGGGCAGGCCGAGTCCCGCCACGGCGCGGGCGTTGAGCGCCTGGCCGGGCACCCCGGGCCAGTCGGTCGCGAAGATCCACTTGCGGGCCAGGCGGGCCAGGTCGAAGGGGGCGTAGTACTGCGGCAAGCGCTTCGGCGGCAGGCCCGACAGCTCGAGCCACACGTTCTCGCGCGACATCGCCAGGAACGCTGCGGCGTCGTACCACCACCCGCGCCCGCCGTGGGCGAGCACCACCGTCAGCTCGGGGAAATCGCGCAGGACCCCGTCGAGCAGCTGCGGGTCGGCGTAGGCGTTCGTGGAGCCCGCGAAGCTGCTCGTGCCGCAATGCACGACGAGCGGGACGCCGCGCTCCACGAGCACCGCGTACGCCGGATACATCATCGGGTCGTCCGTGCGGAAGCCGCCGTGCACGGGGTGGATCTTCAGCGCGGCCGCGCCCCCGTCGAGCTGGCGCTCCACCTCCCGCGCGATGGGGAAGTGCAGGTGGGGGTTGACGTTGGCGACCGGACGGAAGCGGCGCGGATTGCGCTCTACGAGCGGCAGCAGGTCCTCGAACGGCTGGCAGCCGGTCGCCTTGGGGCTGTACTCGCAGAACAGCAGGGCCACGTCGACGCCCTCGCGCTCGAAGCGGTCGTCGAGGCGCGCGGGGTCGGGGGTGCCGTCGGCGCCCCACACGTCCTCGAGCACGCCTGGCACACCGAACTCCCGCGCCCAGTCGATCCACGCGGGGCGCAGCGTGGGCAGCCGCGGGACGTGCACGTGCGCGTCGACCAGCAGGAACCCGTCGAGCACGGCGTCAGCCGTCCGACGCGGCGGCCACCAGCGGGGTGTCGACGCCGACCGCGCCCACCTTGCGCGCGCCGCCGGGCGAGCCCACCGGGGCGTCGCGGCCCGGCAGTGGCTCGGCGAAGAAGCGGCGGTTGTCGTCGACGTGCTCGGCGTACTCCTCGGGCACCGCGCGGTCCTGGCTGATCGCCTCCACCGGGCAGGCCGGCTCGCAGGCGCCGCAGTCGATGCACTCCTTCGGGTTGATGTAGAGCTTGCGCTCCCCCTCGTAGATGCAGTCGACCGGGCACTCCTCCACGCAGGCCTTGTCGGTGACGTCGATGCAGGGCGCGGCGATGACGTACGGCACGCTGCTCCTCCGGTGGGGTGGGGGACGTGGGGGTCAGACGGCGGTGGGCGCGGGCGCGGCGTCGCTGGAGTGCCCGGGGAACACCGACGCGCTGGGGTCGAGGTGGTGCGCGGCATTGTTCACGGCGGTGGCGACCTCACCGAATCCGACGGAGATCAGGCGCACCTTGCCGGCGTAGTCGGTGATGTCACCGGCGGCGTAGACGCCCGGCACCCCGGTGCTCATCCGGGTGTCGACGACGATGTGGCGGTTGTCGCGCACGTCGAGTCCCCACTCGCGCAGCGGGCCGATGTCGGCGAGGAAGCCCAGCGCCACCACGAGGCGCTGGCAGGGCAGCGACCGCGGCTCGGGCACGCCCTTGCCGCTGACCTCGACCGCGTGCAGAGGGCCGTCGCCGGTGACCGCGCTGACCTGCGCGTTGGTGATGAGCTCGACGCGGGAGCGGCGGACGGCGTCGACGGTGGCGGCGTGCGCGCGGAAGGCCTCGCGGCGGTGGACGAGGGTGACGCTGCGCGCGACCGGTTCGAGGGTGAGCGCCCAGTCGCAGGCGCTGTCACCGCCGCCGACGATGACGACGTCGCTGCCCGCGTAGTCGGCGACGCGGGGTACGAAGTACGCCAGGCCGGTGCCGGCGAAGGTGGCGCCCGCGGGCAGCGGCCGCGGGGTGAAGCTGCCGATGCCGCCCGTGATCACGAGCGCCCCGCAGACGACCCGGGTGCCGGTGCTGGTCGTGACCACCACCGCCTCGCGGCTGCCGTCGGCGGTCGCGCGACGCTCGAGCAGCTGGGCCTGCTGGCCGAGGAGGTAGAGCGGGTCGTACTGCGCGGCCTGCTCAACGAGGTTCGCCACGAGGTCGCGGCCCCGCACCGCGGGGAAGCCGGCGACGTCGAAGATCGGCTTCTCCGGATACATCGCGGTGATCTGCCCGCCGGGCAGCTCGAGGGAGTCGACGAGGGCGACCGTCAGGCCGCGCACGCCCGCGTAGTAGGCGCCGTAGAGCCCGACCGGGCCGGCTCCCACGATCAGCAGGTCGACCTCGTGCTCCCGGGGCTGCGAGGGCGCCGGCCCGCTCTCGGTCAGCGCGGTGCTCACGTCAGGGCCTCCTGCGCGAGGGAGCGGACCCGGAAGCGCTGCAGCTTGCCGGTGGCGGTGCGGGGCAGCTCGTCGACCAGCAGCACCGAGCGGGGCAGCTTGAACGCGGCGAGGCCCTCGCGGCAGAAGGCGACGAGCTCGTCGCCGGTCACGCTGGCGCCGGGGACCAGCACGACGCAGGCGACCGGCTTGTCGAGGCCCTCGCTATCGGGCAGGCCGACCACGCCGGCCTCGGCCACCGCGGGGTGCTGCAGCAGGCGCTCCTCGACCTCCAGCGGTGACACCCAGATGCCACCGGCCTTGAGCATCTCGTCGGAGCGCCCCAGGGAGGCGAAGCGGCCGTTCTCGTCCTCGACGTAGGTGTCGCCGGTCGAGAGCCACTCGCCCTGGAAGAGCTGGCGGGTGGTGGCGGTGCGGCACCAGTAGCCCGTCGCGATCGACTCGCCCTTGACGAACAGCGAGCCGGGCGTGCCCGGAGGCACCCGGGCGCCGGTCTCGTCGCGCAGCTCCACCTCGTAGCCCGGCACCGGCCGCCCGGTGGTGCCGGGGGTGACGTCGCCGGGGGCGTTGGACAAGAAGATGTGCAGCGCCTCGGTGGACCCGATGCCGTCGAGGACCTCGACGCCGTACCGGGACGTGAAGCGCGCGTAGAGGGCGGCCGGCAGCGCCTCCCCCGCCGAGCCGCAGAGGCGTACGGAGGAGAACAGCTCGGCGGGCACGTCGGCGGTCAGCAGGGCCGCGAAGAAGGTCGGGACGCCGAAGAACAGGGTGGGCCGGTCGGCGCCCAGCCGCTCGGCTATCACCTCCGGCGTGGGCCGGCGGGGCTCCAGGATGGTGGTCGCGCCCACGGACAGCGGGAAGAACGCGGAGTTGCCGATGCCGTAGGCGAAGAACAGCTTCGCCACCGACAGGCACCGGTCGTCGGCGGTGATGCCCAGCACGTGCCGGGCGTAGGTCTCGCTGACGTGGCGGATGTTGGCGTGCCGGTGCATGGCCGCCTTGGGCAGCCCGGTGGTGCCCGAGGTGTAGAGCCAGAGAGCGGGGAAGTCGCCGACCGTGTCGGCGACCGGCAGGCAGTCGCCGTACTGCTCCTGCCCGGCAGCGAGGAAGTCGTCCCAGCCGGTGAGCGTGCAGCCCGCGGGCAGGGCGAGCCCGGAGCCCTCGCCGGTGACGACGACGTCGGTGAGCTCGGGGGCGGCCGCCGCGGCGAGCGCGCCCGCCTCGGCGAACTGCGGGGAGAGGAACAGCGCGCGGGCGCCGGAGTCGGCGAGGATCTTGCCGAGCTCGACGCCGGTGAGCATGGTGGAGGCCGGCACCGCGACGATGCCCGCGCGGAAGGCGCCGAGGATGCCGGCGAGCAGCTCGGGGGTGTCGCCCATGCAGAACAGCACCCGCTCCTCGCGGCGCAGCCCCAGCGCCCGCAGCCCGGCGGCGACCCGCACGGTCAGGTCGCGCAGGGCGGTGTAGCTGAGGTCGCGGCCCTCGCAGCGCACCGCGACGCGCTCGCCCTGCCCGGCCTCGACGTGGCGGTCGAGGAGGTACTCCGCGGCGTTGAAGCGCGGGGTGCCGCCGTACTGGCCGTCGACGTGCTGGGACACCGTCGCCTCCTCAGACCCGGCGCAGGTCGAACTCGGCCCGCTGGCCGCTGCCGTAGCGGCGCAGCGCCCCGTCGGGACCGGACGCGTTCGAGCGGATGAAGATCCAGTTCTGCCAGGCGGTGAGCCGGCCGAAGATCTTCGTCTCCATCGTCTCCGGCCCGACGAAGCGGTGGTTGGACTCCATGCCGGTCAGGGCGTCGGGTGAGAGCGAGGCGCGCTCCTCGAGCGCGATGCGCAGCTCGTCCTCCCAGTCGATGTCGTCGGGAGCGAGGGTGACCAGGCCGAGCTCCAGCGCGACGGCGGCGTCGAGGAACTCGCCGGCGCGGGTGCGCACCGCCTCGACGGCCTCGGAGTGGCCGAAGAAGCGCGACTCGAGCCGGCTGAGGCCGTTGCCCATCGGATAGGCGCCGAGGTTGGCCGGGCCGACGACGAGGACCGCCGGGTCGGCGTCGGGGTCGACGTCTTCGAAGACCCCCTCGAGCATGTACTGCCGGTCGCAGGCGAACGCGAGCTCGAGCAACGACCCGGCGAAGCAGCTGCCCGGCTCGATCACCGCGAACAGGCTGCGGCTGGTCACGTCGAGACGCTTGAGGGTGCGCTTGTAGTAGTGGTGCACCTCGTTGACGAACCAGTCGTCGGCGAGCTCGGCGCCCTGCCGGTCGTACGCGAGCACCGCCGCCGGGTCGCCTTCGCTGCGGAAGACCCAGGTCCCGAGCTCGAGCTCGTTGGTGCGCAGCCCCAGGACGAGGTCGTCGAGCGCGCGGGTGACGGCCAGTGGCCAGTAGTCGACGCCCTGGGCGAGCACGGCGGCCGCGTCGGCCGGCGGCGGCTCGGCCGGGCCGGCAACGGTGATCTCGACCCGGCGGGCGGCGCGGTCGAGTCGGGCGCTGACGTGCGGATAGCGAATCGTGTCGCCCTCGACGGTGCGGGCCAGCGGGGTCAGGGCCACGCCGGTCGCGCCGCTGGGGCGGGCCGAGCGGCCGGCCGCCGTGCTCGCCCGCTC
>JALYMT010000136.1 GCA_030773555.1 Actinomycetota bacterium
GCGGTGCTCAAGACCCGCTGGGCCGCGCTGCGCCATGTCAGCCTCGACCCCTGGCGGATCGGCGACATCGTCACCGCCGCCCTCGTCCTCAACCGGAAACTACACCGCTGTGGTTACTGAGAAAACCTCAGTGTTGCTGGGTCGGCTGGACCGTAGCGACGACGGCCGACAGGACCGATGTCGCGAGAAGGCAGGAAGACCGGCCTGTGGACAGTCGATGCCGGAAGCACGTGGTCGGCCAGGATGCCGGCATGGGATTCGACGACCTTCCGGAGAACTGGGTCGAGCGGCCGGTGGACGAGCCGGGCCTGGTCGCTGACGTGCTGACCTCCTGGTGTCCGAGGCCGACCGGCGCGCGGGTGCGCTGGCGGTCCTCATCTGCGACGGCGAGGGACGGCTGCTCCAGCCGTGCATCGTCAGTCCCGTGGCTCCCGCGCCCCCGGAGGACGAGCGGCTCCAGGTCACATGCGGGCCTTCGCCGAGGCCGCGGGACCCGGCAGCTCGCTGCTCGTGGCACTGGCTCGCAGCGACGGCCTCAGCCTCACCGAGGACGACCGCGCTTGGCTGGCTGTGGCCCGTCTCGGGTGCGGTGCCGACGTGCGGCTGCTGGGGGTTCACGTCGTGACGCTCGGCGGCTCCCGGGAGGTACTGCCGGCCCGGGCCGCATAGCCGGCCGGCGCTGAATCGCGGCTGTCGGGTCGCTCGGACGCGCCGTTCGGAATCCGTAAGGTCGTCGTCCCCCCATGACCGCTGCGCGCGCGCTGTCCTAAGCACATGCGCGACCGTCTGCTGCCCGCACCGCCGAAGCTGCTGCGCCAAGGGCCGCTGCGGGCCCGCGCGTTCCCCAGTCGTCTGCACGACGAGCGCACCGCGGCGCTGCTGGGCAGGGCGCTGGGTATCGCCTTCGCCACCTGCTTCTTCACCGGGCTGATCAGCCACGGATTCCAGGTCGGCTCGGGTGCCCTGAACTTCGCCCCGACACTGCCCGTGTGGGGCTACCGGCTCAACCAGGGCATCCACGTCGCCACTGGGCTCGCCGCCATCCCGCTGCTGCTCGCCAAGCTGTGGACCGTCTACCCCCGCCTGTGGCAGTGGCCGCCGCTGCGCTCCATCGGCCACGCGGGAGAGCGACTGTCCCTGGGCGTGCTCGTCGCGGGTGCACTGTTCCAGCTGCTCACCGGCCTGGTGAACATCACCCAGTGGTACCCGTTCGGCTTCGCGTTCAAGGACACGCACTACTGGGTGTCCTGGGTGACCATCGGCGCCCTTCTCGTCCACCTCGCGTACAAGGCGCCGGCCATTGCGCGTGGGCTGCGGCTGCGCGACGCCGAGCCGCCACGCCAGCTGGCCGACGAGGACGCACCTCCCGAGCCGGACCCCGAGCCGCAGGCCGCTGGGCTGACCCGCCGCGGCTTCCTCACCGCCGTCGGCGCCGGCGTCGGCCTGGTCACGATCACGACCGTCGGTCAGACGCTGCGCCCGGCCGAGCGGCTCGCAGTGCTGGCCCCGCGTCTGCCGTCGGTCGGACCGCAGGGCTTCCCGGTCAACCGGACGGCGCAGGCCGCGGGCGTCGTCGAGCGGGCGCGGCACCCCGCGTACGCACTCCAGGTCGTCGGCCCGCGACCGTACGAGTTGCGCCTCGATGAGCTCGCCGCACTGCCGTCGTACGAGGTGGAGCTGCCCATCACCTGCGTGGAGGGCTGGAGCGCGACCGCCCGCTGGCGTGGTGTGCGCATCCGCGACCTCCTCGACCGCGCCGGCGTCCCCGAGGACGCGGCGGTGCGGGTCGTGTCGATGGAGGACGGGCCGTACGCCGTCTCGGTGCTCGCCGCGCCGCACGCGCGCCACGAGCTGACGCTGCTCGCCCTCGGTGTCAACGGCGAGCCGCTCGCCCTCGACCACGGCTACCCCGCCCGGCTCATCGCGCCCAACCGGCCCGGCGTGCTGCAGACGAAGTGGGTCAACCGTCTGGAGGTGGTGGCGTGAGTGCGCGCCTGCTGCTCGGGGCAGTCGGGGCCGCCGTCGCGGCCTACGGCGTCGCCGGGCTGCTCCTGAACGCCGCGTCCACCGCGCCGCCGCGGACCGCCCTCTGGCTCGTCGCGGTCGTCATCGCGCACGACCTCGTCCTGGCGCCGGTCGTGGCCCTGGTCGGCTGGCTGCTCGTGCGGCTGGTGCCGGCGTGGGCGCGGGGAACCGTGCAGGGTGGGCTCGTCGTGGCCGGGGTGGTCCTCCTGCTGTCGGTGCCCCTGCTGATCCGGCAGGACGCCGGGAACTACCCGTCGCTGCTGCCGCTGAACTACCGGGCGAACCTGCTCGGCGTGCTCGCGGTCGTCGCGACGGGGACGGCGCTGGGGCTCGCCCTAGCAGCGGTGCGGCGCTGGCGCGCCATGACAGGCTGAGCGCCGTGGCGGAGGCGGAGATCGGGGTCATCGGTGGCTCGGGGCTCTACACCTTCCTCGACGAGAGCCCCGGCACCGTAGAGGTGACACCCGAGACTCCGTGGGGCTCGCCGAGCGGACCGATCACTGTCGGCGAGATCGCCGGGCGCCGGGTCGCGTTCCTGCCCCGGCACGGCCGGGGACACCGCTTCCCGCCGCACCGGGTGCCGTACCGGGCGAACCTGTGGGCGTTGCGTGCGCTCGGCGTACGCCAGGTGCTCGCCCCGTGCGCGGTCGGCTCCCTGCGCCCCGAGATCGGTCCGGGCGCCGTGGTGGTGGCTGACCAGGTCGTGGACCGCACCTGGGGGCGGGAGCACACGTACTGCGACGGCGACGCGGGCGTCGCGCACGTCGGCTTCGCCGACCCGTACTGCCCGGACGGGCGGGCGGCGGCCGTGCGCACGGCGCGCGCCCGCGGCCTCGAGCCCGTCGACGGAGGCACGTTGGTCGTCGTCAACGGCCCACGCTTCTCCACCCGGGCGGAGTCCACGTGGCACGCGGCGCAGGGATGGAGCCTCGTCGGCATGACCGGCATGCCGGAAGCCTCGCTGGCCCGGGAGCTCGGCCTCTGCTACACGGCCGTGGCGCTCGTCACCGACCACGACGCCGGGGTGAGTGACGGTGCCTCGGTCACCCAGGAGGAGGTCTTCCGCGTGTTCGCCGCCAACATGGGGAGGCTGCGGGGGCTACTGCACGAGCTGGTCGGCGCCCTGCCGGCCGAGAGGACGTGCGCGTGCGGGTCGAGCCTGGACGGGATGGCGGTTCCCTACCCACTCCCGTGACAGGTCTGGGACGCCAGCTCGACGAACGCGCGTCCCCCCATCGCCCAGGTCGCGACCGGCAACATCCCGACGGCGGCGGCGTGCATGACGAGCGCCTCACTCCCGACTCGGGCCCAGTGGAAGGGACGGCTGAGCCCGCCCCGCTCGTCCTCGAGCACGACGAGAGCGACCTCGTCGACGTGGTGCGTCTCCACCTCGGCGAGCAGCCTGCCGCCCGGCGCGAGCAGCCGACGCACCCGGGCCAGGAGTGCGGCGGGGTCGCCGCCGATGCCGACGTTGCCGTCGATGAGCAGCACCTCCCGCCAGCGGCCCTCGTGGGGCAGCAAACCGAAGACGTCTCGCCGCAGCGCGCGAGCGCCGGCGGTGCGGGCGAGCGCGACGGCCGCCGGCGCCAGGTCCACGCCGAGTGCCGGCACACCGCGCGCCGCGAGCTCGGCGACCAGCCGCCCTGGGCCGCAGCCGACGTCGAGAGTGCGACCTGAGCAGCGGCGCAGCAGGTCCCGGTCGACGGGGTCCGCCGGTGAGCGCCAGCGCGGCAGGTCGACCGGGACGGTGTCGGTGCCCCCGAGCAGCCGCAGCGTGCCGCCTCGCCGCAGCGCGTCGTCGTACATCTCGATCGCCGGTGCGCTCACCCCGCCCTCGCCACCGGTCCCCAGGACCGCAGGAGGCTCGCGAAGCGGGTGAGCGGCGCCTCCGCCGCCACCGCCTCGGCGTCGGCTGCGGTGTCGACGTCGCGCAGCACCGGCAGGCGCCCGACGCGCAGCCCCGCGCGGCGCAGCCGCCACAGCTGAGCGGCGCCGGTGCGCTCCGTCGACATCGGCACGCCGTGGAAGAGGGCCGGCAGCCGGGCCGGGTGCGGGTCGCGTATCCCCAGTGACCAGAAGCCGCCGTCGAGGGCGGGACCGAGCCACGCGTCGTACGCCGACCAGTCCGCCTGCAGCAGCGCCGGTGTCAGCTGGGGGGTGTCCATGCCGACGAGCAGCGCCGGACCCTCGGCCAGGGAGAACGCCCCAGCCAGGCGCAGGTCCAGCCCGCCGGCCGCCTGCGGGTGGACCTCGAAGCCGACGGGCAGCCAGGGGCCGGGCTCCCCGTCGAGGACGAGCAGCCGCCGGCCGGCCGGGGCCGCGGCGACGGCGTGCAGGGTGTCGGCGAGCGCGGCCGCGGCGAGGGCAGCCGCCTGGTCGCAGGAGTATGGCGGGGTGAGCCGGGTCTTGACCCGTCCGGCCCGTGGTTCCTTCGCGATCACGACCAAGGTCGTGCCGGCGCTCATCGGGCGAGCACCCCGTGCATGTCGCGCACCGCGCGGACGCTGCCGCGGACGGTGCCGGTCACCTTCGAGCGCCCCGCGCGGGGCAGGTAGTCGACGTCGACCTCCTCGATCCGCCAGCCGGACTCCAGCCCGCGGACCAGCATCTCCAAGGGGTAGCCGAAGCGGCGGTCGGTCAGGCCCAGCGCGAGCAGTGCCTCTCGTCGGGCGGCGCGCATGGGGCCGAGGTCGCGCAGCGGCAGACCCGTACGCCGGCGGAGGAGGGCGGCGAGCGCCGCGTTGGCGGCGCGCGCGTGCACCGGCCAGCTTCCCCGGCCGACCCGACGCCGCCGGCCCAGCACGAGGTCCGCGGTCCCCGACAGCACAGGCTGGGCGACGCGCGGCAGCTGCCTCGGATCCAGCGACGCGTCGCAGTCGGAGAAGCACACCACGTCGGCCCGGGCCGCGGCGAGCCCGGCCGCGCACGCGGCGCCGAAGCCGCGCTCGGGTGCGTCGACGACGACGGCCCCGAGGTCGCGCGCGATGCGGGCGGACCCGTCGGTGGAGCCGTTGTCGACCACCAGCGCCCGGTAGCCCGGCGGCATCCGCTCCAGCACCCAGGGCAGCGCGGCGGCCTCGTCGAGGCAAGGGAGCACCACGTCGACTCGGGTGGGGATCACCATGTCCGCACGCTAGGTGCAGCCGCGCCCGGGGGCGCCGACCTGCGGCTTACGAAACGCTGACGGACCACCTCGCCGGGGGCACGCCCCCGTGGCGTTCCTATCCTCCGGGCATGGCGGGCATGGCGGGCATGGCGGGCATGGCGGGCATCGGGCGTCGCACCCCGTGGGCTTGCGGGGGCGCCGTCGCTGCGCTGGTCGCCCTGTGCTGGGCGGTGCACCGCGCCGGGGCGGTCCCCGGGATCGTCGGGCGCAGGGAGCTCCTGGGGCTCGACCTCCTCCTGGCCTGGACGGCGTTCCTCGTGGGGGTGGTCCTGCTGCTGCGGATGCCGCGGCGACTGGCGGTGCCGCTGCTCCTGGCCGGGGCCGTCGCTCTGCGGGTGGCGGCGCTCACCCCGGTCGCCCCGACGTCGGACGACCTCTACCGCTACGCGTGGGACGGCGCGGTGCAGGCCGCCGGCGTGGACCCCTACCGCTTCCCCCCGACCGCGCCGGAGCTGCGCGGCCTGCGGGAGGAGTGGCTGTGGCCGGACGACACGGCATGTGCCGCGCGGGACCAGCCAGCAGGCTGCACGCGGCTCAACCGTCCCACCGAGCGCACGATCTACCCGCCCGCGGCGCAGGCCTGGTTCCGACTGCTGCACGAGCTGCGCCCGGCCGGCAGCCGGGACCTCGCGTACGAGCTCGCCCACCTGGGAGTGGACCTTGCGGTCGTCGCGCTGCTGCTCGTCCTCACCTGGCGCCGGGACCCGCGGTGGGCGGTCCTCTACGCGTGGTCTCCGCTCGCGGCCGTGGAGGCGGTCGCGAACGCCCACGTCGACGTCGTCGCGGTGCTGCTCGCTCTCGTCGCGGTGGCGGTCGTGGGGAGACGGCCCGCGGTCGCGGCCGTGCCGCTCGCGCTGGCCGTCCTCGTGAAGCTGTACCCCGCGGTGCTCGTGCCGCTGCTGTGGCGCTCCCGTCGTGCGTTGGCGGTGCTCATCCTCCTCGTCACGGCGGCCTACCTGCCGCACGTGTTCTCCGCGGGCACGGCGGTGCTGGGCTACCTGCCGGGCTACCTGGTCGAGGAGCGCTACGACGACGGTGGGCGCTTCCTGCTCCTCCCCCTACCCGGGACCGCCGCGGTCCCCGCCGCGCTGGCGGCCCTTGGTGTCGGGACGCTGCTCACCCTGCGCCGGGGCGGCCCCCCGGCGCTCGTGGCCACTCGCGTGACGGGGCTCCTGCTGTTCGTCGCGACACCGGTCCAGCCGTGGTACGCGCTCCTGCCCGTCGCCCTCGCCGCCTGGTCACGGGAGTGGGTATGGCTCGCGCTGGCACCCGCGGGGCAGCTCTACTACCTGGCCGTCGTGCTCGACGGCCCGGCGCGCCTGGTCGGGACGTTCGGCTACGGCTGTGCGGCGGTCGCTGTCGCCGCCGGGCTTCTCGCCGGACCGTTCGACCCGCGCAACGGCGCGTGGGCGAAGTCCCGCAGTCCCTCCTCCGGACCCACCGAGGCGACGAAGCCGAGCTCCTGACCGGCGCGGGTCGGGTCGGCCACCACGTGTCGCACGTCCCCGAGCCGGTACTCGCCCGTGACCACTGGCGCCGGCCCGCCGTACGCCGAGGCCAGGGCGGTCGCCATGCCGCCGACGGTGATCGGTCGCCCGCTGCACACGTTGAGGACGCCGTCGTACGCGGCCTCGAGGGCCATGAGGTTGGCGCGCGCGACGTCGCCGACGTGGACGAAGTCGCGGCGCTGCCTGCCGTCCTCGAAGACCCGTGGAGCCTCTCCCCGCTCCAGGGCGCTGCGGAAGAACGACGCGACGCCGGCGTACGGGGTGTCCCGTGGCATGCCCGGGCCGTAGACGTTGTGGTAACGAAGCGTGGCCACGCGCCCGCCGATCGTCGGCGCCCACACCCTTGCCAGCTGCTCCTGCGCCAGCTTCGTGACCGCGTACCCGCTGCGGGGGTCCAGCCGGCCGTCCTCGCCGACGAGGCCCGGCTCGAGCGCGGCACCGCAGGCGGGGCAGCGCGGCTCGAAGCGCCCCACGACCAGGTCCTGCGGGCGCCTGGAGGTCGGGACCACGTCGCCGTGGACGCTGCAGGCGTAGCGCCCCTCGCCGTAGACCACCATCGAGGACGCCAGCACGAGCTGGCGTACACCCCGGCGTGCCATCGCCGCCAGCAGTACCGCCGTGCCCAGGTCGTTCGACGAGACGTAGTCAGGCAGGTCCTGCGGACCGGTCTCCAGCCCGACCTTCGCGGCCTGGTGGCAGACCGCGTCGACGCCGTCCAGCGCCCGGTCGAGCAGTGCGCCGTCGCGCACGTCCCCGGGCACCTGCTCGACCCCTTCCGGGGCGCCGCCCGGGTGGAGGTCGAGGGCCCGCACACCGTGACCGGCTCTCGACAGGACCCGAGTCACCGCGGAGCCGATGAAGCCGGAGGCACCGGTCACGAGGACACGCACCCTCCGGACACTAGGGGGCAGGACAACCAGGCCGTGGCCCGTGCTCCCGTCGGGCGACGTTCCCGGCTCGTAAGGCGCTCGACGGGATCCACTTCACCGGCAACCTTGGTGGTCAGAGCACTAGTAGTACTGGTTAGGTGGGTGATCGGGGCTTGGTTTGGACGGGTTGTCCGCAGACGGTGCACACGCCGGTCCAGGTGGCGAGCAGGGCTTGGAGCTCGCGCAGCACGGCGTAGAGGCTCAGGCCCCAGCAGCCGCTTTTGGGTCGGCCCTCACCGTGGTGAGGAACAGCTGGGCGGCGGAGACGAGGGTGACGTGGCGCTGCCAGCCGGTGAAGGTGCGGCCCTCGAAGTGGTCCAGACCCCGGCCGGTCTTGAGTTCCCGGTAGTCGTGCTCGATGCGCCAGCGGATCTTCGCGAGGCGGACCAGGTCGGCCAGCGGAATGT
>JALYMT010000137.1 GCA_030773555.1 Actinomycetota bacterium
CTACGGGGTGAGCTGTCGGGTTCGGGCGGGAGTCTCGCCCGGCCGCATCAGATGCGGCTTCACCCCAAGGCCGTACGCGACGGCCGAACTGGTTCCCCCGCTCCTGCCCTGGCGATGTCGTGGGGGGGCTCACGCGAGGGCAGGACTCGGCGACCGCGTGAGATGGGGCCGGAGCATTTCCGGGCCCACGAGTCGGCGATGCAACCACGAGGGCCGGGCTTCGCCCAAAAGCCACCCGGCCGGCGCCCCCCTCGGTCGCCCGCGGCCCGACCGCTGCCGGAGTAGCGGCCCAGCCGCACCCGAGCTGGCCCTGCGGCTCCTCCCGAGCGGTGCGCCGGGCTTCCGTTCGGGCGGATTTGCGCAGGTCAGCAGCGTGACGGCCGGCGTCCACCCGAGCGCGAGCGTCGCGACGCAGCTCCGCCGAGGCCTCCTGGTGGATCCCGTTCACCGGCATCGCCAGCAGTTCCCGGTCCGGTCAACGTGTGAGGCGACTCACGGGTTTGGCGGCGGCGGCATCCGGGTCAGGAGGCGGCCACGAAGACGTGCGCGGCAACCTCCGGAGCGAGCTCCGTGGCCTCGCCACCCGAACCGACGAGCAGCCCGCCGGCGGCCTCCTGCACGCTGACCACGGCGCCGGGGCGGATGCCGGCGCGGCGCAGGCGGGCCATCAGGGCGGTGTCGTCCTGGATCGGCTCCCCGATGCGGCGCACCACGGCCGAGGCCGCCTCGCCGCGCACCACCTGGGGCAGCGGCACCAGACCGGTGAGGTAGCCACCCTCCTCCAGCGGCCGGCCCGAGGCGGCCGACGCCGGCTCGCCCAGCTCCTCCAGCGCGGGAATCGGATTGCCGTACGGCGACTCCGTGGGGTGGTCCAGCAGCTGGAGCAGGCGGCGCTCGACGGCCTCGCTCATGACGTGCTCCCAGCGGCATGCCTCGGCGTGCACCTGCTCCCACTCCAAGCCGATCACGTCGACGAGGAGGCACTCCGCCAGGCGGTGCTTGCGCATCACCCGCAGGGCCAGCACCCGCCCCTGCGGGGAGAGCTCGAGGTGGCGGTCGCCCTCGACCGTGACCAGCCCGTCGCGGGCCATCCGGGCGACGGTCTGGCTCACGGTCGGGCCGCTCTGCCCCAGCCGCTGGGCGATCCGCGCCCGCATCGGGACGACGCCCTCCTCCTCGAGCTCGAGGATGGTCCGGAGATACATCTCCGTGGTGTCGATCAGGTCGGTCACCGGACCATTGTCCCCCAGCGCCTGCTTCAGCGCGCCGGCACCGGCCGGTCCTCTTACCCTCTCGGACATGACCACCAGCGTGCTGTGGTTCCGCCGCGACCTGCGGCTGGGCGACAACCCCGCCCTGGGAGCCGCGGCCCGAGCCGGCGACGTCGTCCCGCTGTTCGTCCTCGACCCGCGGCTCTACGACCCGGCCGGCCCGCCGCGGCAGGCCTGGCTGCTCCGTAGCCTGCACGCCCTCGAGGCCGCCCTGGGCGGAGCGCTGCTGGTGCGCCACGGCGACCCGGTCGTCGAGGTGCCCCGCACGGCCGACGCGGCCGGTGCCGGTGAGGTGCACGCCGCCGCCGACTTCGGCCCGTACGGGCGCGAGCGCGACGCCCGCGTGGCCTCCGCCCTCGCCGAGGGCGGCCGCGCACTGGTGCGCAGCGGCTCGCCGTACGCCGTGCCTCCCGGGCAGGTGCGCCGGGGCGACGGCGGGCCGTACTCGGTCTACACACCCTTCTACCGCGCCTGGCAGACGCAGCGGATCGACCGGCCGGCGCCCCTGCCCGCGGACGTCCGCCACCTGGCCGCGCCCCTCGAGCAGCAGGGCATCCCGCCCGAGCCCGATCTGGGCGGGACCAGGCTGGTCGAGGTGGGTGAGCAGGCGGCGCTGGCCCGCTGGGCCCGCTTCCGCGACGAGCGGCTCGGGTCCTACGCCGAGCAGCGCAACCGCCCCGACCTCGACGGCACGTCGTCGATGTCGGCGCACCTGAAGTACGGCGAGGTGCACCCGCGCACGCTGCTCGCCGACCTCGCCGACCTCGCCGACCGCGCCGATCTCGCCGGGGAGGGCGCCGAGCGGTTCCGCGGCGAGCTGGCCTGGCGGGAGTTCTACGCCGACGTGCTCTGGCACCACCCCGAGAGCGCCCGCGAGCACCTCAAGCCGGCGATCGGCGATCTCGCCGACGCCGAGGGTGAGCACGTCGAGCGGTATCTGACCGCCTGGGCCCAGGGCCGCACCGGCTATCCCATCGTCGACGCGGGCATGCGCCAGCTGCAGGAGATCGCCTGGGTGCACAACCGCGTGCGCATGATCGTGGCGTCGTTCCTCGTCAAGGACCTGCACGTCGACTGGCGCCACGGCGCCCGGTACTTCATGCAGCGGCTGCGCGACGGCGACATCGCCTCCAACCACCACGGCTGGCAGTGGGTCGCGGGTAGCGGCACCGACCCCGCGCCGTTCTTCCGCATCTTCAACCCGGTGAAGCAGGGCCTCGACTTCGACCCCGACGGGGAGTACGTACGGCGCTACGTACCCGAGCTGCGCGGGGTGCGAGGTGCCGCGGTGCACGAGCCGTGGAAGCTGCGCGGCGGGCTGCCGGCGGGCTATCCGGAGCGGATCGTCGACCACGCGGAGGAGCGGCGGGAGTCGCTACGACGCTTCGAGGCGGTACGGGGGTAAGGGCTTCGGCATGGCCAACACGATCGAGCGCCCCGGGGCGCAGCAGTGGGTCCCCCCCGGCGCCGGGCTGGACGAGCTGCGCGCCGCGTCCCGCGGCTGCCGCGGCTGCGAGCTCTACGAGGGCGCCACCCAGACGGTCTTCTCGGCCGGGATGCCGACGGCCCGCGTCGCCCTCGTCGGCGAGCAGCCCGGTGACCAGGAGGACCGGCGCGGGCAGCCGTTCGTCGGACCCGCCGGCCGGCTGCTCGACGAGGCGCTCCAGGAGGCCGGCATCATCCGCGACGACGCCTACGTCACCAACGCGGTCAAGCACTTCCGCTTCAGCCAGGCCGGCCCGGGCAAGCGACGCATCCACGCGAGCCCCGACCGGGTGCATCTCGAGGCCTGCCGGCCCTGGCTGAACGCCGAGCTGGCGATCGTCGACCCGGAGGTCGTGGTCTGCCTCGGAGCCACCGCGGCCAAGGCGCTGCTGGGCCCCGCCTTCCGGGTCACCAAGTCGCGTGGCCAGCTGTTCCCCCGGCTGGTGCCCGACGAGGGCGAGAGCGCCGCGGTGCAGAACGGCTGGCTCCTCGCGACCATCCACCCCTCGGCCGTCCTGCGCGCCGACGAGGCGCAGCGCGACGCGGCGTACGTGGGGCTGGTCGCCGACCTGCGCATCGTGGCCACGGTCCTGCAGTAGCGCCGCCGGCAGTAGCCCGGTCCAGCGTGCCAGCGCCTACGCTGCACGCCGTCATGCCGACCAACCCCCCGCCGTCGACGCTGACCGTCGCCGCCCACTTCACCGGCCCGCCCACCTCGGGCAACGGCGGGTACGTCGCGGGACGGCTGGCCGCCTACCTGCCCGAGGCCGCCGGCGTGCAGGTCACGCTGCGGCAGCCGCCCCTGCTGGAGACGCCGCTGCAGGTGGTGCGCGAGGGTGCCGCGGCCCGGCTGACCTTCGGCGGCGCGCTGGTCGCCGAGGCGGTGGCCGTGCGCCGCGATCTCGAGGCGGTCGAGCCGGTGCCCTTCGCGGTGGCCGAGAAGGCCGCAGCGCGCTACCGCGGCTGGGCGCGGCACCCCTTCCCCGGCTGCTTCGTGTGCGGACCGCAGCGCCCGGCGCCCGACGGCCTGGGGATCCGGCCGGGGCCGGTGGCGGGGCGCGCGGGGCAGACCGCGGCCGCGTGGCGTCCCGCGGCCGGGCTAGGCAGCGACCGCGGGGAGGGCAGCGGGGCCCCGGTGCCCCCGGAGATGGTGTGGTCGGCCCTGGACTGCCCGGGGGGCTGGACCGTCGACCTCGCCGGCCGGCCCGCGGTCCTCGGGCGGATGACGGCGGCGGTCGACGCGCTGCCCGACCCCGGTGACGAGTGCGTGGTGGTCGGGCGGCTCCTGGGCGCCGAGGGGCGCAAGTCGTACACGGCCACGACGCTCTACGACGGCGACGGGCGCGTGCTCGCCAGGGCGCACGCGGTGTGGATCACCATCGACAGCGCTGCAGGGCAGGCGGCCGACGGCTAGCCGCCCAGGGAATAGCGCGCCATCCCGCTCCCGGTCGGCCCCGGGCTTATCCTGCCCGCAGGCGGCGGAGCCGCTCGAGCCGGAGGTGGACGGGTGGCCGACCTGGCCGCGGCAAGCGGGGGCACCGCTTCCGGTCGCCTCGGCCCGGCCGAGCGGGCCGCGGCGATGCTGACGCTGGGCCGCGACGAGTTCGACCTGCTGGTCATCGGCGGCGGCGCCACCGGCTGCGGCGCGGCACTCGACGCCGCCTCACGCGGCCTGCGCACCGCCGTCGTCGAGCAGCGCGACCTCGCGGCCGGCACGTCCAGCCGGTCCAGCAAGCTCGTGCACGGCGGGCTGCGCTATCTCGAGCAGCTGCAGTTCGGCCTGGTGCGCGAGGCCCTGCGCGAGCGGGAGCTGCTGCTCAGCCGCCTCGCCCCGCACCTCGTCCGCCCGGTCTCCTTTCTGTATCCGCTGCGCCACCGCGTCTGGGAGCGCCCCTACGTCGGGGCGGGCGTCGCGATCTACGACGTGCTCGGCGGCGCCCGCGGCTCGCTGCCGCGCCATCGGCACCTGAGCCGGGCCGCGGCGCTGCGCCTGGCGCCGAGCCTGGCTCCCGCGGCGCTCACCGGCGGCATCCGCTACTTCGACGCGCAGATGGACGACGCCCGCCTCGCCGTCGCCATCGCCCGCACCGCCGCCCAGCACGGCGCGACGGTCACGACGGGCACCACGGTCACCGGGCTGCTGCGTACGGAAGGACGGGTGCACGGCGCCGTCGTCCGCGACGAGGAGACCGGCGTGGACATCCCGGTGCGGGCCCGCGCGGTGCTGGCCTGTGTCGGGGTGTGGACCGACCGGCTGCACGCCCTGCTCGGCGATGTCGGCCCCAGCCCGCTGCGCGTGCGCGCCTCCAAGGGCGTGCACGTGACGGTGCCGCGCGCCGCGATCGACTCGACCACCGGGCTGATCCTGCGCACCGAGCGCAGCGTGCTCTTCGTCATCCCGTGGGAGGAGCACTGGATCGTCGGCACCACCGACACGCCCTGGGACGGTGACCTCGCCGAGCCGGCGGCCACCGCGGCCGACCTCGACTACCTCCTCGGCCAGGTCAACTCGGTCCTGGTCCGGCCGCTGTCACGAGCCGACGTCGTCGGCGTGTACGCCGGCCTGCGGCCGCTCGTCGACGCGTCGGAGGTGCAGCGCGACACCGCCCGCGTCAGCCGGGAGCACGTGGTCGCCGAGCTCGCACCCGGTCTCACCGCGATCGCCGGTGGCAAGTGGACGACCTACCGCGTGATGGCCGCCGACGCGGTCGAGGCCGCCCTGGCCGGCGACCGGCTACCAGCCAGCCGCACCGGCGAACTCCCGCTCGTCGGCGCGTCGGACCTGCAGGCGCTGCGCGCGGGGCTGCCCGAGCTGGCCCGGGAACGCCGGCTGCCCCTCGACCTCGTGACCGCCCTGGTGGAGCGCTACGGCAGCGTCGCGCACGAGGTGCTCGCCCTGCTCGACGAGCGGCCCGAGCTCGCGACGCCGCTGCGGGGGGCGGAGACCCAGGTCGCCGCGGAGGTGGTGCACGCCTGCCGCCACGACGGCGCCCGCCACCTCGACGACGTGCTCGACCGGCGCCTGCGGCTGAGCCTCGTCGACGCGGGCGTGGCTGACGACACCGCCGAGCACGTCGCCGCGCTCATGGCGTCGGCTCTCGGCTGGGACGACCAGCGCCACAGGCGGGAGCTCGCGGACTACCGCGCGCGCGTCGCGGCCTCCCGCGCCGCCGCTGCCGTGGCCATCGACGTGCCCGCGCCGGTGGCCGTGGAGGTGCTGCCCGACGCCGGCTGAGGCGCTGCCTCCCGGACATCGCCGTCCGGCTCGGCGGCGCGCCGGAGGAGAAGCAGTTTGTTCGCCGGCGCAACCGCACGTACGCTGGTCGTACACGGGAGAGGAGGTGGTCCGAAGCTTTGGATAGTTGTTGGACTCGTGAGGTGGCTGCCAGCTAGCCACTGACTCCGGTACTCGCCGGCCCAGCGGCCGGCTATACCCAGGCAGTCACCGGGACCCGCGGGCGCCAGGACTTGTCCATCCTGGCAGCTGCTCCGAGCAGCGAGCCCGCGGGTTTCCTTATGCCCGGAGATGATCGACCGGAGAGCGGCTAGTCCCCGCCCGAGGACCCCACGGCGAAGATCGCCGATGGAGGTGGTAGGACGCAGTCGACTGCATCTCTGCACCTCAACCAGCGATCTCGGAGAGGTACAGAATCACGGGGAGAGGCGCTCGAGGCGCCAGGGCCCGGGCGTGTCCGGGGCCGTGATGGCGGCGGTGCGGCGGTAGCGCAGCCGGTCGTGCAGCCGGCTGGTCCGGCCCTGCCAGAACTCCACGGTGGCGGGCACGACGCGGAACCCGCCCCAGAAGTCCGGCAGCGGGACTCCTGCATCCTCAGGGAAGTGCCGCGCCAGCTCCTCGTACCGCTGCTCGAGCACGTCGCGGCTCGGGAGGACGCTGGACTGCCGGCTGGCCCAGGCGCCGAGGCGCGAGCCATACGGCCGGGAGGCGAAGTACGCCCCCGCCTCCGCGCGGCCCACGGGCTCGACCGCGCCGATCACCACCACCTGCCGCTCCATCGCGATCCAGGGGAAGCACAGCGAGGCCCGCGGATTGGCCGCGAGCTCCCGGCCCTTGCGGGAGTCCAGGTTGGTGAAGAAGGCGAAGCCGCGCTCGTCGCAGCCCTTCAGCAGGACGGTGCGCGCGCTGGGCTGGCCCTCGGGATCAGCGGTGGCGAGGACGACCGCGTTGGGCTCGGGCAGCCCGGCGGCGACGGCGTCGGCGAGCCAGCGTCCGAACTGGCGGAAGGGGTCGGGGGCGAGGTCGCTCTCGGCGAGCGTGGCGCGGGCGTAGTCGCGGCGCAAGGCGGCCACGTCCGATCGGGCGGCGTCCACCCGGCCACTCTGACACGGCCCGTCGGCTCCGCGGGAACCGGTTGCGCGAGCACCGTGTCCGGGAGGGATGATGATGTGCCGGCGCGCGGGGAGACCGCGCGCCGATCTCAGTCGAGGCCGTTGTCACGAGGAGTTCCATGTCCGCATCCAGCCCGTCGGACTTCAGGCCCGGTCTCGAGGGCGTGATCGCCTTCGAGACCGAGATCGCCGAGCCCGACAAGGAGGGCAACGCCCTGCGCTACCGGGGAGTCGACATCGACGACCTCGTCGGCAAGGTGTCGTTCGGCAACGTCTGGGGGCTGCTGGTGGACAACCGGTTCAATCCGGGCCTGCCGCCGGCCGAGCCGTTCCCGCTGCCGGTGCACTCCGGTGACGTGCGCGTGGACGTGCAGAGCGCGCTCGCCATGCTCGCGCCGGCCTGGGGCCTGCAGCCGCTGCTCGACGTCGACGACACCCGGGCCCGCAACGACCTGGCCCGCGCGTCGGTGATGGCGCTGTCGTACGTGGCGCAGTCGGCCCGCGGCATCGGGCTGCCCATGGTGCCCCAGCACGAGGTCGACAAGGCGCAGACCATCGTCGAGCGCTTCATGATCCGGTGGCGGGGGGAGCCGGACCCCCGCCACGTCCAGGCCGTCGACGCCTACTGGGTCTCCGCGGCCGAGCACGGCATGAACGCCTCCACCTTCACCGCCCGCGTGATCGCCTCCACCGGCGCCGATGTCGCCGCCGGGCTGTCGGGGGCGGTCGGGGCGATGTCGGGGCCCCTGCACGGCGGCGCGCCGATGCGGGTGCTGCACATGCTCGACGCCGTCGAGCGCAGCGGAGACGCCGCGGGCTACGTCCGGGGCGTCCTCGACCGCCACGAGCGGCTGATGGGCTTCGGGCACCGCGTCTACCGCGCCGAGGACCCGCGCGCCCGGGTGCTGCGCCGCACCGCTCGCGAGCTGGGCGCGCCGCGCTACGAGGCCGCCGTGGCCCTCGAGAAGGCCGCGCTCGACGAGCTGCACAACCGCTATCCCGACCGGGTGCTCTCGACCAACGTGGAGTTCTGGGCGGCCGTCGTCCTCGACTTCGCCCAGGTGGCCCCGCACATGTTCACCCCCATGTTCACCTGCGCCCGCACCGCCGGTTGGGCCGCGCACATCCTCGAGCAGAAGCGCACCGGCCGGCTGATCCGCCCCAGCGCGCGCTACGTCGGCCCCCCGTCGCGACGCCCCGAGGACGTCGACGGCTGGGACGACGGCATCGCCCCCGGATACGCCGCCTGACCGACCCCTACGCTGGACCCATGGCGCATCTCGTGATCCCCGCTGATCTCAAGCCGGCCGACGGCCGCTTCGGTGCCGGGCCCTCGAAGATCCGTACGGAGGCGCTGCAGCGCCTGGTCGACACCGGCACGTCCTACCTGGGCACCTCCCACCGGCAGCAGCCGGTCAAGGACGTCGTCCGCCGGGCGCGGGAGGGGTTGCAGGCCCTGTTCGCCCTGCCGGAGGGCTACGAGGTGGTGCTCGGCAACGGCGGCACGACCGCGTTCTGGGACGTCGCGACGGTCAACCTGATCTCCGAGCGGTCCCAGCACCTGAGCTTCGGTGAGTTCTCCTCGAAGTTCGCCGCGGCGGCGAAGGCGGCCCCGTTCCTCGCCGGCCCGTCGGTGATCACGAGCGAACCGGGCACGCACCCCGCGCCACGCGCCGAGGCGGGCGTCGACGCCTACGCGCTGACCCACAACGAGACCTCGACGGGCGTGGCGATGCCCATCCGCCGGGTGGCGGGCGCCGACTCGGACTCCCTCGTGCTGGTCGATGCCACCTCCGGCGCCGGCGGCCTGCCGGTGGAGGCCGGAGAGTTCGACGCCTACTACTTCGCTCCCCAGAAGTCCTTCGCATCCGACGGGGGGCTGTGGATCGCGCTGCTCTCCCCCGCGGCGATCGCCCGGGTCACGCGGCTGCACGAGAGCGGCCGCTGGGTGCCGGCGTTCCTCAACCTGCAGATCGCCATCGACAACTCCCGGCTCGACCAGACCTACAACACCCCGTCGCTGGCCACCCTCTTCCTGCTCGCGGAGCAGGTGGAGTGGCTCAACGGGCAGGGCGGGCTCACGTGGGCCGTCGAGCGGACGGGTGAGTCGGCCCGCCGGCTCTACACCTGGGCGGATAAGGTCGACTACGCGGCGCCATTTGTCGCCGACCCCTCGCAGCGCAGCTCGGTCGTCGCCACCATCGACTTCGCCGAGGGCGTGGACGCCTCGGCGGTGGCGAAGGTGCTGCGCGCCAACGGCATCGTCGACACCGAGCCCTACCGCAAGCTGGGGCGCAACCAGCTGCGGGTCGCCATGTTCCCGGCCGTCGACCCGGCCGACGTCGAGGCGCTCACCTCGAGCATCGACTTCGTCGTCGCCCAGCTCGGCTGAATCCGGCCCGGGACGGGCGTTCGCCGATCGTTTCCGGGGCATGGGAAGCGTTCCCGTACGGAGTCGTGCGACCGCCGTACGGCTCGTAACTGCGCTCAGGAGGCTCAGGCGATGACGGACGCTCCGGCGACTGTCCTTGGCATCAACCGGACGCAGGACGCGTCGGTCGCCGTGACGCGGGGCGGTGCCACCATGTGGAGTCTGCAGAAGGAGCGGGTGAGCC
>JALYMT010000138.1 GCA_030773555.1 Actinomycetota bacterium
CCAAGCAGCCCCCACCCCCACCCCCAACAAGAGAGCAGGAAATCGAAGCCACCAAACCAACTGGCATTGACCTAGAGCACGCTGTTGAGTTCTCAAGAAACGGACGCACCCGGCCGCGGACCCTCTCGGGTCTCGCCGCACCGGCACGTTGCGATGCTGTTCTTCATACTACCTGCCCCGGCATACCGGCGGCAGGCCCACCCCCCGGCCACGGTGACGCTCACCGTGCTTGTCGTACGTGCTTGTCGTAGAGGCGTCCGCGGGGCACCCCGTCCGCGTACTGCGGCCGGTGCCTGCCCGAGCGGCGAAGAGATACGTTACGACTACGGGCCGGCGAAGTCAAACGAGCCGGGGCGATCGACATCGGGTGAGGCGACGCGGCACGGCACTCGCTCGCTGCCCCGCCCGACCCGCCCCCGACGCCTACGGCGCGGCGTCGGCGTCACACTGGTGCCGTGCCCTGGTGGCAGAGCTACTCCTACCTGTTCACCCCACTGACCGCGCTGCTGGTCGTCGGGGTGCTCGCGCTGCTGCTGCGCTGGACCTTCGCTCGTGGCGGCTCGCTCGTCCAACGCCGCCCGCGTGCGGGGGCGGAGGGTGAGTACGGCCTGCTGGTGCCGGTGGCCTCGCCCGGTTCCTATGTCGAGGGCGAGATCCTGCGACGCGGGCTGGCTCAGGCGGGAATGCGCGCCACGTTGGCGACGACCGCTGACGGGCCGCGCCTGCTGGTCTGGTCCGGCGACGAGCAGGCAGCGCGGACCTTTCTGGCCCACGGCCGTTGACGTGGCTGGCCACCCGGCTCGGGATCTACCGGTCGGGGTCGGGTTCCCGCCGGACGTCGGCGCCCAACGCCTGCAGCTGCTCGGCGAAGCGGGGATAGCCGCGGTCGACGTGGTAGGCGTCGCCGACCGTCGTGACGCCGTCGGCGACGAGCCCTGCGAGCACCAGCCCGGCGCCGGCGCGGATGTCGTGCGCCTGCACGGGCGCACCGGAGAGACTTCCCTTGCCCCGCACGACAGCGTGGTGCCCGTCGGTGCGGACGTCGGCACCGAGGCGGACCAGCTCCTGGACGAACATGAAGCGACTCTCGAACACGTTCTCCGTGATCATGGCTGCGCCATCGGCCACCGCGTTGAAGCCGATGACGAGCGGCAGCAGGTCGGTCGCGAAGCCGGGAAACGGCAGGGTGACGACGTCGACGGCCACGGGGCGGCGCTCCATGATCACGCGGAAGCCGTCGTCGAGGGCGCTGACGCTCGCCCCTGCCGTGCTCAGCTTGTCCAGGGCGATCTCGAGATGCTGCGGACGCGCGTTGCGCACCGCGATGTCGCCGCGGGTCATCGCTGCGGCGAAGGCGAACGTGCCCGCCACGATGCGGTCGGGCACCGTGACGTGGTCGGCGGGACGCAGCGCGTCCACGCCCTCGATCTCGATCGTCGAGGTTCCGGCCCCACCGATCTTGGCGCCCATCTCGCTGAGCAGGTGGCACAGGTCGACGATCTCGGGCTCGCGGGCGGCGTTGTCGATGACCGTCGTGCCCGTGGCCAGCACGGCGGCCATGAGGATGTTCTCGGTGGCTCCCACGCTGGGGAAGTCGAGCCAGATCGTTGCGCCCTTCAGGCCCTCGGGCGCCTTGGCGATGATGAAGCCGTGCTCGCTCTCCACCGTCGCGCCGAGCTTCTGCAGCCCGGCGACGTGCATGTCGAGACCGCGGGTGCCGATGGCGTCGCCACCGGGCAGGGCGACGTCGGCCTCGCCGAGGCGGGCGACCAGCGGCCCGAGCACGGCGATCGAGGCCCGCATCCGGCGGACGAGGTCGTAGTCGGCCTGGTGGCCGGGACGCGCGGGCACCTGCATCACCAGGCGGCTGCCGGCCGCGTCGTGCTCGACGTCGCAGCCGAGCCTCCGCAGCAGCTCGCTCATGATCTCGACGTCGAGAATGTCGGGAACCTCGTTGAGGGTCGTGGTGCCCTCGGCGAGCAGCGCAGCGGCCATGAGCTTCAGCACGCTGTTCTTCGCCCCCGGCACCCGCACCTCGCCCGCGAGACGAGCACCGCCAACCACCCGGAATCGGTCCACCCGGGAATGGTAGGGGCGGCGACCTGCCCCTTCGGGCAGGCGCGACGCGTGGACGCGGCGACCGTACGCTGCCGGCATGGTCAACCTGACGCGGATCTATACGAGAACGGGCGACGCCGGGCAGACGCGGCTGGGCGACATGAGTTCGACGACCAAGACCGATCCGCGACTGGCCGCCTACGCCGATGTCGACGAGGCCAACTCCGCCCTCGGTGTCGCCATCGCTCTCGGGTCCCTGCCTCCCGACGTCGTCGCGCTGCTGACCCGCGTGCAGAACGACCTCTTCGACGTGGGCGCCGACCTGGCGACCCCCCTAGCGGAAGACCCGGAGTACCCGCCGCTGCGGGTCCTGCCGGCGTACGTCGATGTGCTGGAGCGAGCCTGCGACGACTACAACGACCGGCTCGAGCCGCTGCGCAGCTTCATCCTCCCGGGAGGTACGCCCGGCGCCGCCCTCCTGCACGTGGGCCGGACCGTCGTGCGTCGGGCCGAGCGCACCACGTGGGAGGCGATCGAGAGATACGGCACCGGCACCGACGGCGGAATCAACCCGGTCGCGGCGCGGTACCTGAACCGCCTGTCGGATCTGCTGTTCATCCTCGCCCGCGTGGCCAACGCGGAGCGTGGCGACGTGCTCTGGGTGCCGGGCGGCGAGCGGTAGTCAGCGGGTAGCGGCACCGACTCGGGCCCGCGCCCGGCGCGCGCCCGCCTCGTCACCCTCGGCCTCCGCCCGCCGCAGCTCCTCCTCCGCGCCGGCCCGGTCGATCTCGTCGGCGAGCTCCGCCTGCTCGGCGAGAATGGAGACCGCGTCTCCGGCGACGGACATGAACCCGCCGTCGATAGCCGCGACGAGCGCCTGGCCCCCGGCCGACCGGATCTCGACCGGGCCGCTGACCAACACGCCGAGCAGCGGCTCGTGGCCGGGCAACACGCCGATGTCACCCTCGATGGTCTTGGCGATCACCATGTCGGCCTCGCCGGTCCAGACCGCACGGTCGGCAGCGACCAGGGCCACGTGCAACGGCATATCCGCTCCCATTTCCCACGCCGGTGCCCCGGCGCGACTTTCCCGTGCACGAAGGGCCGTACCAGGCGCCTGCGCCCGGTACGGCCCCTCTGCACCTACCAGACCTGGTCGACTGCAGCGGGGGTGGAGCGTCAGGACTTCTGCAGCTCCCGCGCGTTGCGCTCGAGGTCGTCGAGCCCGCCGCAGAGGAAGAACGCCTGCTCCGGCACGTTGTCGTAGTCGCCGTCGGCGATCTTGGTGAACGCCTCGATCGTCTCCTTGACCGGCACCGTGGAGCCCTCGAGCCCGGTGAAGGTCTTGGCGACGTAGGTGTTCTGCGACAGGAAGCGCTGGATGCGCCGGGCGCGGTTGACGAGGATGCGGTCCTCCTCGGACAGCTCCTCGATGCCCAGGATGGCGATGATGTCCTGGAGGTCCTTGTAGCGCTGCAGGATCTGCTTGACCCGCTGGGCTGCCCGGTAGTGCTCGTCGCCGATGTAGCGCGGGTCGAGGATGCGGGAGGTGGAGTCGAGCGGGTCGACCGCGGGGTAGATGCCCAGCTCGGAGATCGGGCGGGAGAGCACGGTGGTCGCGTCGAGGTGGGCGAACGTGGTGTGCGGGGCCGGGTCGGTGATGTCGTCCGCGGGTACGTAGATCGCCTGCAGCGAGGTGATTGAGTGCCCGCGGGTGGAGGTGATGCGTTCCTGCAGCACGCCCATCTCGTCGGCCAGGGTCGGCTGGTAGCCCACCGCCGAGGGCATGCGCCCGAGCAGCGTCGAGACCTCGGACCCTGCCTGGGTGAACCGGAAGATGTTGTCGATGAACAGCAGGACGTCCTGGCCCTGCACGTCACGGAAGTACTCGGCCATGGTCAGCGCCGAGAGGGCGACGCGCAGGCGGGTGCCCGGCGGCTCGTCCATCTGACCGAAGACCAGGGCCGTCTTGTTGATGACCCCGGTCTCGGTCATCTCCAGGAACAGGTCGTTGCCCTCGCGGGTGCGCTCACCGACACCGGCGAAGGTGGACACGCCACCGAAGTTCTCGGCAACCCGGTAGATCATCTCCTGGATGAGGACCGTCTTGCCGACGCCGGCGCCGCCGAACAGGCCGATCTTGCCGCCGCGGACGTACGGGGTCAGCAGGTCGATGACCTTGATGCCCGTCTCGAACATCTCGGTCTTCGACTCGAGCTGGTCGAACGCCGGCGCAGTGCGGTGGATCGGCCACCGCTCGGTGACCTCGAGCGAGGAGGAGGGGACGTCGAGGGTCTCACCCAGCGCGTTGAAGACGTGTCCCAGGGTGACGTTGCCCACCGGCACGCTGATCGCCTGACCGGTGTCGACGACGGCTGCGCCGCGGACCAGGCCGTCGGTCGGCTGCATGGAGATCGCCCGGGCCACGTTGTCGCCGATGTGCTGGGCGACCTCGAGCGTGAGCGTGCGGCTCTCGCCGCCGAGGTCGACCTCGACGTGCAGGGCGTTGTAGATGTCGGGCATGGTGTCGGCGAGGAACTCCACGTCGACGACGGGGCCGATGACGCGGGCGACCCGACCGGTGGCACCGGGGGTGGCGGCCGACGACGGGGTCTCGGTGATGGCTACGGCCATGATGTGGCTACTCGCTTCCTGCCGTGGCGTCGGCCAGCGCGTTGGCGCCACCGACGATCTCGCTGATCTCCTGGGTGATCTCCGCCTGCCGCGCGGAGTTGGCCGCGCGGGTGAGCGAGCGGATGAGGTCCTCGGCGTTGTCGGTCGCCGACTTCATCGCCCGCCGCCGGGCTGCGTGCTCGGAGGCCGCCGACTGCAGCATCGCGTTGTAGATCCGGCTCTCGACGTAGCGCGGGAGCAGGGCATCCAGCACGCGCTCCGCGGACGGCTCGAACTCGTACAGCGGGAAGGCGCCCTCCTCGGGCTGCTCGGTGGTCTCCTCCACCACCAGCGGCACGATGCGCCGGGCAACCGTGCGCTGGACCACCATGTTCTTGAACTCCGTGGACACGACGTGGATCTCGTCGAGACCGCCGTCCTCCGCCGGCTTGAGGAACGCATCGATCAGCGCGTCGGCGATCTCCTTGGCCTGGGCGTAGGTCGGTGCGTCGCTGAAACCCGTCCACTGCCCCGCGATGTCCCGGCCCCGGAAGCGGTAGAAACCGACGGCCTTGCGGCCCACCAGGTACGGCAGCGTCTCCTTGCCCTCCGAGCGGAGCAGCGCCGTCAGCGCCTCGCCTTCCTTGATGGCGTTGGAGGAGTAGGCGCCAGCCAGACCACGGTCGGAGGTGATCAGGACCATCGCTGCCCGCCGGGGTTCGGCGTGCTCGGTCGTGAGCGGGTGCTGCACGGTGCTGTTGGAGGCGGCCGCCGACAGCGCCCTCGTGAGCTCGCGGGCGTAGGGGGAGGACGCCTCCACCCGCTGCTGGGCCTTGAGGATGCGCGAGGCGGAGATCAGCTCCATGGCCCGGGTGATCTTCTTGGTGGACTGCACCGAGCGGATGCGCCGCCGGTACGTGCGCAGGGCAGCTCCCATGTCGGCCGCGCTACGCGGTCGGGCCGGGGGTGCGGTCGCGTCCCACCGGCCCAGCCGCCTTGCGCACCTGGTCCCCGGTGCGCACGTGGCGGCGGACGCTCTCGCGGCCCTCGCCCTCGAGCGGCGCCACCGGCTTGTCGCGGACCAGCGTCTGGCCCTCCGAGGTGGTGAACTGCCGCTTGAACGTGTCAGTAGCCCGCTCGAGCTCGCTCACCGCGTCCGCGCCGAGGTCCCGGGTCTGCACGATGGAGTCGTAGATGCCGGCGCGCTCGCGCCCGAGGTAGTCGAGGAACTCGGTCTCGAAGCGGCGCACGTCCTCGACGGGCACGTCGTCGAGCCGCCCGGTGGTGCCCAGCCAGATCGAGACGACCTCGCGCTCGACCGGGTACGGGGTGTACTGCGGCTGCTTGAGGAGCTCGACCAGCCGGGAGCCCCGCTCCAGCTGGGCCTTCGAGGTCTTGTCGAGGTCGGAGCCGAAGGCAGCGAAGGCCTCGAGCTCGCGGAACTGCGCCAGGTCGACACGGAGTCGACCCGCGATCTTCTTCATGGCCTTGATCTGGGCAGAGCCGCCCACCCGGGAGACCGAGATGCCCACGTTGATGGCGGGCCGCACGCCGGAGTTGAACAGGTCGGACTCCAGGAAGCACTGCCCGTCGGTGATCGAGATGACGTTGGTCGGGATGAACGCCGACACGTCGTTGCCCTTGGTCTCGACGAAGGGCAGCCCGGTCATCGAGCCGCCGCCCATCTCGTCGGAGAGCTTCGCGCACCGCTCGA
>JALYMT010000139.1 GCA_030773555.1 Actinomycetota bacterium
GCACTCGCCGTGCCGGGTGCCGCCGCCCCGGTGCGCGCCCAGGCCCAGCAGCTGCTGGGGCGGCTGCCCGGCCCGGCCCACGAGGACCTGCTGGTCGTTCTCGACGAGGAACCGAGGCAGCACTGGCCCGGGGTGGTCCGGGAGGAGGTGCTGCGTCTCGGCGACGTGCCGGCACGGGAACGCCTGGCTGGGATGACCGGATTCGTCGACGGCCTGCTGAGGCGCCCCGACTCGGCCTACGAGCTCGCGCAGAGCCTGCTGCACGTCCTGCTCGAGCTGCCGCCGGCCCCGTACGAGGACATGGTCACGGCGGTCGTGCTGGCCACCGCCGGCCGGCCCGGGCCGGAGACCGGGCGGGTACAGGCAGTCGTCCGGTCGGCGATGGCGCGCTTCCCCGTGCCCCAGTGGCAGCGGCTCGCCGCGACCTTCGACGCTGCCGCGACGAGGGCGGGATCGCCGGCCGGGTGGACGTGAGCAGCGACCTCGACCCGCTGGAGGTGGCCGCGGCCCTAGGGAGGCGTCCCGTGCGGACCTACCCGGCGATGCTCTCGACGGAGCCGGACGCGATGGCGTGGGCCCGCTCGGGGGCCCCGGCGGGGGCGTTGGTCGTCGCCGACTATCAGGCCTCACCACGGGGGCGGGGCGGATGGCCGTGGCAGGTGCAGGCAGGTCGGGGGCTCGGCTTCTCCCTGGTGCTACGCCCGGACCTGCCGCCGGAGCGCGAGGGCTGGCTCTACGTCGCGGTGTCACTCGCGCTCGGCGACGTCCTCGCCGGCGAGGACGCCAGGTTCGACTGGCCGGACGCCGTGACCTCCGCCGCCGGGACGCCCACGCTTGCCAGGCTGGGGGTGTACGTGCAGCTCGGTCCGCACCGTACGGACTGGGCGGTGGCCACCGTGCTCGTCGAGGACGCGTCGCCGCCGCGCGCCCCGCTGCTCGCGCGGCTCGTCGCCGCGGTCGAGGCTCGACTCGCCGAGCCGGCCGACCCGGTGCTCGCCGCGTATCGCCCCCGGTGCGTGACCCTCGGCCGAGACGTCCGGGCGCGTCTGATCCCCCTCGGCCCCGGCGGTCCGGAGGTCACGGGGGAGGCGGTCGACGTGCTCGCCGACGGCGCGCTGGTCCTGCTCACCCGGCGAGGCAACCGGGTCGCCGTGCCACCGCTGAACCTGGGCCTGCTCGAGCCACCAGAGCAGCCCGTGGAGCACTAGCGGGTTCCCGGGCCTGGCACGGCCTCCACCGACTCGAGCCGGTCCAGCTCCTCGAGAAGCCCCCACCACAGGCCCCAGTCACGGTGGTCCATGCCCTCGCTGGTCTCCCCGGTCGCGATGGACAGTCGCAGGCGGTCGCGCAGCGCGAACGCGTGCCCCCACCGCCCGTCTCGGTCGAGGAGCGTCAGCTCGCGCAACAGCTTCCGCAGCGTGTCCAGCGCACCTGAGGCGCCCAGCCGGTCGCCCTCGACCAGGGGGTGGAGGTCGGCCAGGAGGCGCAGCAGCGGCGCCCGGCGGACTTCCGCCCGCACCACCTCTACCGCGGTGGCGAGCCCGGCCGCGGCCGGCGCGCTCAGCTGCTCGCCCGACTCCACGAGCTCCGGCTCGACCTCGACGGCGACCGTCCGGGGCGGCAGCACGCCGAAGCCCGTGGCCACGTCGACGACCAGGTCGATGTGCACGTAGCCGGTCACGGCATCCCCCACAGCGGCCTGGACCTCCGCCGGCGAGAGTGCCGGCGGGTCCACCCGCCGGCGCTGGACGGCGCCGGGAAGGCGCCCGCGGCGTACGGCGCCGACGAGCACGAGCGTGTCCGGTCGAAGCTCCTCGAGGCGCTGCGCGACCGCGACCGCGCCGTAGTGGAGGTCCTCGACCAGCGCGCCGGAACCGAGATCCTCCGAGCGCAGCCGTTCGACGGCCAGCCGGCCGAGGTCGAGGTCGCTCTGGTAGAGCTCGCTCACCCCGCCGACGAAGACGGTCACCGGGGGTGTCGCGTGCGTCAGTCGCCCCCGCAGGAGCAGGTATTGACCTCCCGGACGACCTCGCCGTCGCCGGTGTGCGCGTGCGTGGTGCACGGCATGCACGGGTCGAAGCTGCGGATGGCGCGCAGCATGTCGATGCTGGTGAAGCGGGATGGGTCCGACACGTCCTCGATGATCGGCGTGTTCATCACCGCCTCCTCGTACGCGCCGGGCTGTCCCCAAGGATCGCGGGGCGAGGCGTTAATCGTCGACGGGGTGACGATCTGGTAGTTCGTGATCTTGCCCTTGTCCATGACCAGGTGGTGGGTCAACCAGCCGCGTCCCGCACCCCACCAGCCCACGCTGCGGCGCTCGTCCTGCGGGATCGCCTGCTCGAGCTCGGTCGGGGTGAGCGCCGCGACGCGGCGCTCACCCTGCTTGAACAGCTTGTAGGCCTCGAGCAGGCTCTCCAGGGCCACCAGCTGGCTGAACAGGTAGTGGTAGGCGCGACCCCGGTTGCGCTCGAAAGCGTTCCAGCGCTCCGGGACGTGCCACTCGACCTCCCGCTCGCCCACCGTCCCCTTGGGCACGAGCAGGCGCATGCTGGAGCCGGTCGAGGCGATGAAGTCGCTTTGCGGCGTCTTCTGCGCCTTCGCGCTCATCAGCAGTCGTGAGTAGGCGCCGGCCTCGACGACCCGACGGTCCCAGCGCGGAGAGGTGGACCAGGTGTACTTCTCCTTCCAGTTCCGCCCGCCGGGCTTGGGCAGCGTCCGCTTGTTCCACGGGTGGTACGGGGAGAGCGGGTTGCCGAGCATGTCGGTGGCGTAGCGGGTCGTCGACGACTCGTCGTAGTAGGAGTGCTCGACGAACTCCTCCAAGCCGATGTTGATGTCGGTGAGCCGGGTCGTGACGAGCTCGCCGTCGAGGACGACACCAGGGGTCGACCAGCGCTTCTCCCCCCAGGAGTTGCAGTTCTCGTACGTGGCGTCGTAGGCGTACGGGTCGTCCCAGTACCCGGGGTCGATGTGGTTGGTGGGGCGGTAGCCGACGAGCTGGTAGCGCTCGTCCGCCTCGTAGAAGAAAGAGGGGATGTCGTCCCACACCGCCATCATCCGCTGGGCGTAGTCGAAGATCTTGCCCAGCCGGGAGTGGAACTCGTTGAGCGTCTGCGGGGTCAGCGTCGTCGACACCCCGCCCGGTACGACGTTCTCCGGGTGCGGGTACTTGCCGGTCAGGAGCACCACCATCTCCCGCGACAGCCGGGTGAACTCCAGGCCCTCCCGGTAGAGCGCGCCGGTCAGCGGGTTGAGGGCGGTCATCAGCTCGGCCATGGTCTTGAAGCCGTGGATGTGCTTGCTCGGGCACGTCCAGGTCTCGGCCTTGGGCCAGAGCTCGGGGTTGGACGCCCGAACCACCGACTCCGAGTAGTCCGGCCCGGCGAGCAGGTAGAGGTGCAGCGGGTTGTCGTAGCCCATCTCCGCCGCCTCGGTCATGTTGCGCACGACGGTGCCCAGCGGCGGGGGGCAGATGCCCATCGCCTGCTCGATGGCGTACGCGGAGGCATGCGCGTGGACCCCGCCGCAGACGCCGCAGGCGCGCGAGGACACGAAGATGGCGTCCCGCGGGTCGCGGCCCATGAGGATGACCTCGTAGCCGCGGAAGAGCGTGGCGACCGCGTGCGAGTCGAGGTACGCCCCCTTGTCCAGGTCGGCGGTCACGTGGACCGCCATCGCCCCAGCGATCCGAGTGACCGGGTCCATGTTCAGGTCCTTGACGTGGCCGTTGCGGGCCACCAGCCGCTCGATGCGAGCGGTGCGCTCCTCCTCCGTCATCCCGACGTCAGGCTTGGCGATCGTGACGTCGTAGGGGTTGGGGATGCCGCCACGCAAGGTCGCGTTGCCGCCCGCGTCGAACTCGACCGGCAGGGTCTTGAAGCACATGGGGGACTCCTCAGGGTCGAGTCGCTGGGTCAGGCGCGGGGGGGCGGGCTGCCACCGCTCGGGGCCTCGTCGCGCTTGCCCCAGACCTCCGCGTCGTTGCGGGCGGTGTCGGTCGAGCGGCGCATCGCGTCGTAGAACTTGTGGCCCACGTGGGAGAGGGCGGAGGGCTCGGACTTCTCCCGGGAGAACCCGCTCGGCGAGGCGCCCTGCCGGTCCCAGCGCACCTCGCGGTTGAGGTTGGCGTTGCTGAACCTGCGGAGCGGCCGGATGACGCTGCCCAGCATCCGGGAGACCGTGGTCGAGGCCATCGAGCCCGGCGGGCGCTTGTAGAACGGGGTGAACTTGTCCGGGAAGCCGGGCATCGTGCAGCCGATGCAGGGGCCGCCGGCGTTCATGCAGCCACCGACGTGGTTAAGCATTCCCCGCGAGGTGATGTTGCAGTTGACGACCGGGCCCCAGCAGCCGAGCTCGACGAGGCACTCCGGGTCGCCGAACTCCTCGGCAAACACGCCTTCTTCGTAGTAGGCGCCGCGGACGCACCTGCGGTGGACGGTCTCCCCGAACAGCCACGCTGGGCGCCCCAGCTCGTCGAACTCCGGCAGCGGGCCGAAGCCCTGCAGGAAGTAGAGGACGGCCGCCACGGTCTCGTTGAAGTTGTCACCGATCGGGGGACAGCCGGGGACGTTGACGACCGGCACACCGAGCACCGACCGGTAGTCCTTGCCGAGGAAGTCCATGAGGCTCATGGCGCCGGTCGGGTTGCCCTCCGCGGAGGGGATCCCTCCCCAGGTCGCGCAGGTCCCGATCGCGAGCATCGCCGCTGCGTTGGGCGCGAGGCGGGCTATCCACTCGTTGGCGCTGACCGGCCGCAGCTCGCCGCCCGGGCCCCACGGCTCCTCGCCCTGGGCCGACCAGTAGCCGCCGGCTTCGTAGGCCACGACCTCGTCGGTGATCGAGCCTTCGAGGATGACGACGTAGGGGGCGTCGAGCTCGCCGGCGATGGCCTGCTCGGCCGGCCGCAGGTAGTGCGCCCCGGACTCCATGTTGAGGACCGGGTGGTGCAGGACGACCCGCGGCAGGCCGGGGTGGGCCCCGAGCAGGAGGCTCTCGATCGAGGGGGTCGTCGCGCCGGTCACCGCGACGCTGCAGCCGTCGCAGCTCATGCCGGCGAACCAGAAGGCGTGGACCTTCTCGAGCGGGCCGAAGCGGGTCGGGGTGGACGCCGTGGCCACCGGGGCCAGCAGGTCCTCGGTCGTGGCGCGGGCCGGCAGCCCGAAGGCGCCGAGCTCCTCGAGGTCGTGGAAGGCTTCGATCGGCCCGAGCACGTCGAGCAGCTCCTGTGCCGGGGTCCGGGCGACGAGCTCGGGCGACCTGGTCTGCCGATCTGTCATCGAGCGCTCCCGTGCGCGAGCGGTCGAGGCCCCAGTCCGGCGGCCCCTAGGTGTGCACCTTACACCTACCACCTCTCCCGGTGTACGGTCCCTGGGAGAGGCCGGCGCGCCCGCTGGAGGTGACGTGGACGAGCTGCACCCGCCCAAGTCGGAGGCGCTCCGCGCGTTGTACTGGCGCAGCGAGATACTGCAGGTCATGTACTGGCTGCGGGGCGAGGGGCTCGGCGAGGTCGTGGACGCGCCGCTGCTGGAGCGCTTCCTGGGGGTCGAGGCGCACGTCGGGCTGGGCTATCTCGACCGGCTGGTCCAGGACGGCTACCTGGAGCGCGTCGGCGAGGGTTTCGTCCTGTCGGCGGCCGGGTTGGCGGAGGGCAAGACCGAGTTCGCGCTCGGCTTCGCCGACCTGACCCGCCCCGCCCACGGCGAGTGCAGTGCGGACTGCTGGTGTCACAACTCGCTCGAGGAGGCACTCGCCTGCGCCGCCGAACGCACCCCGACGGCCGGACCGTGAGCAGGGGCACGATGGAGGAGGTGCTGGTCGGGCTTCCGCGCAACTACCTGCGCCCGTGTCTGCTCCTCCTGCTGGCCGAGGGCACTTCCCACGGCTACGAGCTGCTCGACCAGGTCGCCGGAATGGGGCTCGACCGGGTCGACCCCGGAGGTCTCTACCGCTGCTTGCGGGCCATGGACGAGGAAGGCCTGATCCGCTCCCAGTGGGAGCCCTCGACCTCCGGGCCGGCCCGGAGGACCTACGCCCTCACCGACGAGGGGCGTGAGTGGCTGCACGCCGTCGCCGGGTCGCTGGCGGAGGTGCACCGGGTGCTCGGCGCCTACCGTCGGCGCTACGAGCGGGTGGTCCAAAGCTCCGGTCCGCTCGCATGAGGGTGGCCGTCGCCGGCAAGGGCGGAGCCGGCAAGACCACCCTGAGCGCGACCCTCGCCCGCGTGGCGGCTGCCTCGGGTCGGCCCGTCGTGGCGGTGGACGCCGACGCCAACCCCAACCTTGCCGCCGCACTGGGGGTGGCGCCCGAGCTCGTCGGCACGGTGCGACCGGTGCCCTCGTCCCTGGTCTCCCGCCGGCTCGGCGGCGCCGGGCTCACCGTGGCGCTCGACGAGGTGCTCGATCGCTACACGCTGCTCGCCCCCGGCGGGGTCCGCCTGCTCGAGATGGGGGCTCCGGCCCACGCCGACGAGGGATGCCTGTGCGCCGCGCACGCCGTCGTCTCCGCGCTGCTCGAAGACCTCGGCGAGGACCCTGAGCGGCTCGTCGTCATCGACATGGAGGCATCCCCGGAACACCTGAGCCGGGGGACGGTCCGGCACGTCGACGCGGTGTGCCTGGTCGCCGAGCCGTACTACCGCTCGCTGGAGACGGTCCGCCGGATGGCCGCCCTCGTCGCCGAGCTTCCCGTGCCGCGGATGGTCGTCGTGGCGAACAAGGTGCGCTCACCCGGCGACGCCGATGCTGTCGCCGAGTTCTGCCAGCGGCACGGGTTCGCGCTCGCGGGAACCGTGCCCTGGAGCGACGCGGTGGGCGTGGCTGACCGGGAGCGAAGCCCGGTGGTTGACTGGCCCGCAGCCGCGCTCGTCACGCGGGCCGTCGCGGCGCTGGCAGCGGTGCTGGCCGCACCGCCCGCTGACCGCGCCACCTGCTGACCGCGCCCCACCCGCTCGACCGTTGCCGGCCGCTGAGTGCTCAATGCACTTACCTTCGGGGCACGCCTGGCCCGAGTCTCCTCCCACCGTCGGCATGAACCGTGGGGGGACACGTTGCGGCTCCGAACGCTCCTTGCCTGCCTGGCGCTCCTCGCCGCCTTCACCGCACCGATGGGGGTGGCTGCCGGGCAGGTGGCCGAGCAGAAGCCGCTCCGGGTCGCCATCAACGGGTTCGAGAACAACCTGACGCCCTTCAGCGCCACCTTCGGCGCGTTCCCCAACACCCACGACCTGATCAGCCTCGTCTACGACTCGCTCTTCTGGTCGCAGGTGCGCGAGGACCCCGAGCCGTGGCTGGCTGAGCGCGCGGAGCCGAACGCCGACCTCACCGAGTGGACCGTCACGCTCCGGGACGGGGTCACCTGGCACGACGGGAAGCCGCTCACCGCCGAGGACGTCAAGTTCAGCTTCGAGTACTACCAGGAGCAGGCCGGGGCGTCCGGGCGCTACGCGCACCACGTGTTCGACGTCCCGCCGCTGCGCGCGGCGTCGGTCGTGGACCCGCGCACGATCCGGCTCTCCTACGAGGCGCCGGCACCGGCCTTCCGGATCATGCCGGGTGCCGACCTGCCCATCCTCCCGAAGCATGTCTGGGAGGGCGTGACGGACCCGAGGACGGCGAGCACCGGGCCGCCGGTGGGTTCGGGGCCGTACAAGCTGGTGCAGATCGTGCCCGACCAGCTGTACCGCTTCGAGGCCAACCCGGCCTACTTCAAGGGCAGGCCGACGGTCGATGTCCTCGAGCTGCCCATCGTCAGGGACCCGTCGGCGGCCTTCGCCGCCCTGCGGACCGGGGAGGTCGGCTCGGTCGCGAGCGCCGTGCCACCTGAGCTGGTCGACCAGTTCTCCCGGAACGCCGACATTCGGATCGCGAAGAGCACGAAGTTCGAGTCGACGCAGATCTTCTTCAACGCCCGCAAGGCGCCGCTGGACGACGCCCGGCTGCGCAAGGCGATCGCCATGGGAGTCGACCGGAAGGCGCTCGTCGACACCGTGCTGCTCGGCCACGGCCGTCCCGGCCTGCCCACCTTCCTGCACCCCGACTCGCCGTGGGCGGTCGCAGAGGAGCGTCCCGACCACAACCCGGCCGCCGCGCGCACGCTGCTCGACCAGGCCGGCTACACCCCTGGTCCCGACGGCGTGCGGCGGGCGCCCGGCGGCAACCCGCTGGAGTTCACCCTGCTGGTGTCGTCCTTCGCGCCCCCGGACATCCGCGCCGGCCAGCTGATCTCCCAGCAGCTGGCACCGCTCGGGGTGCGGTTGCGCGTTGAGGCGCTGGACCCGGCCACGCTGCGGCAGCGCCGGCAGGTCGAGCCCGGCAAGGTCCCGGGTTACGACGCGTACGTGTCGACGCTCGAGGCGCACACGCACGTCGACCCCGACGGGCTGTACTACTTCTTCCACTCACCGGGCAACAAGGGCTTCGGTGCCGGTATCAGCGGATACACCAACCGCCGGTTCGACGCCCTCGCCGAGTCGGCCGCCACCGCGGCGCCGGAGGAGCGCAGACGGCTTCTCCGTGACATGCAGGAACTCCTCGCCGCGGAGGCGCCGGCGGTGGTGCTCTGGTATCGCGACGGGGACTGGGCCTACCGGCCGTCGGCGTACGACGGCTGGGTGGAGGACTCGGGGCAGGGCATCTTCACCAAGCGCTCGTTCCTGGCGCAGTACGCGGACCAGGCGCGCGGCACTCGTCCGGCTGGCGCTGCTGCCCCGGCGTCGGCGGAGCGCAACACGCAGGACGGGGGCGTGGGCTCGCCCCTGCTGTGGGTCGCCGCGGTCGCCGCGGCCGCCCTAGCCGCCGTCGTCCTCGCCCGGCGGCGGACCACGGCCGACGAGGACGACTGACGGGTGGTGCGCCACGTCGTACGCACGTCGCTGCAGTACGCGCTGGTGCTCTTCGCGGCGGTGTGCCTGAACTTCGCCATCCCTCGGCTGGCCCCAGGTGACGCCGTGGACTACCTGTTCCCCCCGGAGGAGGCCGGGACGATTTCCCCTGAGCAGCGGGCGCAGGTGCTCGGGGCGTTCGGGCTGAACGAGCCGCTGCCGAACCAGTTCGGCCGCTACCTTCTTGCCTTGCTCCGCGGTGACCTGCTGCTGTCGGTGCGATACGGCCGGCCCGTCGTCGACCTGCTCGCCGAGCGGATCGGCTGGACGCTGCTTCTCGTCGGGACGGCCGTGGTGCTCGCGACCCTGCTCGGCACGCTGCTCGGCTTCCGCTCCGCCTGGCGGCGCGGCTCTGCCGGGGACGCGGGGATGCTCTCCGGTGTGATGGTCCTCGACGCGATGCCACCGTTCTTTCTCGGGATGCTGCTCCTGCTCGTCTTCTCCGTGGAGCTCGGGTGGCTGCCCACCTTCGGCGCGCAGCCACCGACGGCTGCGGGGGGTGTGGCGCTGGCCGTCGAGGTCGGCAAGCGGCTCGTGCTGCCGCTGGTCACGCTCGTCCTGGCGTCACTGGGGCCGATCTACCTGGTTGCCCGGTCGGCCTTGCTGGGGGAGCTGCGCGAGGACTACGTGCTCATGGCCGAGGCCAAGGGGCTGCCCGAGCACCGGGTACGTCGGCACGCCGAGCGCAACGCGCTGCTGCCGGTGTCCACGGTGGTCCTGATCGGGCTGGGAACCCTGGTCGGTGGGGCCGCCGTCGTGGAGACGGTCTTCTCCTATCCCGGCCTCGGCCGCCTCATCTACGAGAGCGTGCTCGCTCGCGACTACCCGGTCCTGCAGGGAGCGTTCCTGCTCCTGGCGGTCGGCGTCATCGCCGCCAACTTCCTCAACGACCTGCTCTACCCGCTGCTCGACCCGCGGGTCCGGCGCCTGGGGGCTCTGCGGTGAGCACGCAGCTCCCGCTCCTGCCCGATGTGGGACGTGCGGAGACGCCGCCCGCGGCCCTGCCCCGTCGTCGACGGTCGCCGGGGCGCCGGCTCGGTGCCGCCGGGGCGCTGCTGCTCGGCGGCGTCGGCGCCGCGGCCTTGCTCGCGCCGGTCCTGGCACGCCATCCGCCGACCGTGGCCTCCGGGCGGCCGTTCGAGCCGCCCAGCCGGACCCACCTGCTCGGCACCAACGACATCGGTGAGGACCTGTTCGCCCAGCTCCTGTACGGCGCTCGGATCTCACTTGCGATCGCGGTGCTGTCGGCCTTGCTGGCCGTGACGGTGGGGCTGCTCGTCGCGCTGGTCGCCGGCTATCGCCGCGGCCGGGTCGAGGCCGTCCTCATGCGCATCGTCGACCTCACGCTGTCCTTCCCCTTCCTCGTCCTCGTCCTCGTGCTCGCCGCCTTCTTCGGCCGTGGACTGATCACCACTGTCGCCGTGATCGCGGCCGTGCTCTGGGCGCGGCCGGCCCGCGTGCTGCGCTCGCAGGTGCTCAAGGCGCGGGAGGTGCAGCACGTCACCGCCGCGCTGGCCATGGGCGCCACCGCCCTGTGGGTGATCACCCGGCACCTGCTGCCGCGAGTCGCCCCCCTGGCCGCGGCCCAGTTCGTGCGGGCCGCCAACATTTCGGTGATGCTCGAGGCCTCCCTGTCCTTCCTCGGCCTGGGCGACCCCACCCGGGTGAGCTGGGGGACGACGCTGCACTTCGCCAACGCCCGCAACGCCATCCTGACCGAGGCCTGGCCGTGGTGGATCCTGCCCCCCGGGCTCGGCCTGGCCGCCGCGGTGGTCGGGTTCGCCTTCCTCGGCTACGCCGTCGAGGAGTGGTCCGACCCGCGCCTGGCCGGGATCGTCCGGCGGCACCGCGGCCGGGGCAAACGGCGCTCGCCGCCCCCGCTGCCCGCACCGGCGCCGGACTTCTCCGGTCCCGTCCTCGAGGTCCGCGAGCTCTCGGTGCAGTACCTGACTGCGGCGGGGCCGGTGCGAGCGGTCGACGGGGTCAGTCTCAGCGTCGCCGCCGGGCGCACGGTCGGGCTGGTCGGCGAGTCCGGCAGCGGCAAGAGCACCCTGGTGACGGCCCTGCTGGGACTGACCCGGCCGCCCGGGCAGGTCGTGGGCGGACAGGTGAAGTTGAACGGGGTCGACCTCGGGCGCGCTCGTCGCTCGTTGCTCGCGGCGGCGCGCGGCCGCCAGCTCGCGCTGGTGCCCCAGAGCGCGATGAACGCGCTCAACCCGGCGTATCCCGTGCACCGCCAGGTCGCGGAGGCGGCTGCGCTGACCCGGGCCGCGGCCGCGGCCGCGGCGCGCTCCACGGAGCTCCTGGAGCTGGTCGGCATCCCAGCGAGCCGACACCGCGCCTTCCCGCACGAGCTCAGCGGCGGGATGCGGCAGCGGGCCGTCATCGCCATGGCGCTGGCGAACGAGCCGTCGCTGCTGCTCGCCGACGAGCCCGTCACGGGGCTCGACGTCGTCACCCAGGCCCGGATCCTGCAGCTGCTGCTCGACCTGCGGGACCGCTTCGGCATGTCCATGCTGCTCATCTCGCACGACCTGCCGTTGGTCGCGCACGCCGCCGACGAGCTGCTGGTGATGCACGGCGGCCGCATCGTGGAGGCCGGCCCGACCGCGACGGTGACCACGGCGCCGAAGCATCCCTACACCCGACACCTCCTCCAGGCCTTTCCCAGCCTGCACGGACCCCGCCTCGATGCCGTGCCGGTGCATGGCCGACTCCCGAAACTGGGCCAGCCGTGACGAATGCGCAGCTGCTGGAGCTGTCTGCGGTGTCGAAGGCCTACCCACGGCGGTCGTCGCTCGGTCGCCACCCCACCCTCGTCCCCGCGGTCGAGCAGGTCACGCTGACCCTGGCGCGCGGGGAGATCCTCGGCCTGGTCGGTGAGAGCGGCGCGGGCAAGAGCACCCTCACGAGGCTGATCCTCGGTCTGGAGCAGCCCGACGCGGGGCAGATCGCGCTCGACGGTGTCCGGCTCAGCGACCTGTCACGCGGCGCCCTGCGCGCCGTCCGCCGGCGGATGCACCTCATCCTGCAGGACCCCTACCAGTCCCTGCACCCGGGGATGCGGGTGGGCCGGGCCGTCGCCGAGCCACTGGCGATCGCTGGATTGCCGCCCGCGTCGCGCACCGCACGCGTCGTGCCGGCGTTGGAAGAGGTCGGGCTTGTCCCGGGCCCCGACTTCCTCGGTCGCTTCCCCCACGAACTCTCCGGAGGGCAGCGACAGCGCGTGGCCCTTGCCCGGGCGCTCGTCGGGCGCCCGGAGCTGGTCATCGCCGACGAGCCCACATCGATGCTGGACGCGTCCCTGCGGGCCGAGATCCTGGCCCTGATCGCCACGATCCGGCGCACCCACGGGACGGCTTTCCTCTTCGTCACCCATGACCTCGCGATGGCCCGCTATGTCGCCGACCGCATCGCGGTGCTGCAGGCGGGCAGGATGGTCGAGTGCGGCGACACGGAGCGGCTGATCTCCAGCCCCACTCATCCCTACACCCGCGAGCTCCTCGCCGCGAGCGAGAGCGTCCGCTGACCACCACCACAAGGAGAGGTCCGACATGACCCGCAAGCGCCTGGTCTTCTTCGCTGCCGCCGACCCCCGCACCAACCCGCGCCCCGCCTGGTCGGCCTACCACTTCGCCCAGGTCGCGACCCGCGCCGGTCTGGAGGCCGAGGTCCGGCTGGCGGGCGACGCCGTCCGGGTCGCCCAGCTCGAGGTCGAGCCGGCGCCGTCGGCCACTGACGAGCTCCGCGAGAAGGCGCGTCAGGGCGCGACGGCTCCCTACCTCGTGTCCGTTTGACCGACCTGCATCGACACCCGTGAGGTGTCGGAGGACCAGCTCGACGGGATCGGCGGCGTGCGGCGCAACCTCGCCGACATCCTCACCGAGGTGGCCGAGGGACGCTCTGAGCTGATCTATCTGGGCTAGCCGCGCCCAGCACTCCCGCCACCGCCTCCAGATCCTCGGCGACCGCGGCCAGGGCCGGCCCGACCGGGCGCGTCTGGCTCTCGATCGCGCGCACCCCGAAGGTCACCTTGCCCAGCGTCCGGGAGATCCGGCGAAGCGCCGCGGCGACCGCGATGAGGTAGCCGGCCAGCACGCCGACGAGCGCGGCCACCTCGACCAGCGTCAACACCGTCAGCACCCGCCGCCGCCTCGATGCAGCCATCACCGCTCCCTCGCCGTCGAGCCGTCCACCGACTCCCGCAGCTCTGCTGTCAGCCGGCGCGTCCCCGTGGTGAGGTGCCCTATCTGCGTCACGCTGGCGAGGCGCTGCCCAGCCGCCCATACCCCGTCGACGCGACGCTCGACCTGGCCAACGCTGCGCCGCAGCGCTTCGAGCAGCCCGCTGACCGCGCCCAGCACGACGACGCCGCCGACGAGGGTGGCGCCCCAACGCCGATCCGGCCCGCCACTGCTCACGAGCTCCCGCCCAGCACCGACCGCAGCCGGCCGGTCGCAGCTCCCAGCCGCTCGAGCGTGGCACCCACCTCGAGGTTCTCGCGCAGATCTCCCGCACTGGCGGCGATGTCTCGGGCATACCGGTCGATCTCGGTGGCCGGCCGCAGGACCGAGTGCAGCAAGGTGGTGACGACGCCCAGCACGCCCACGCCGGCGACCAGCGCGCCGCCCCACCACGCCGAAGCGCTCATCCGTCGCTCCCCACGGGCGCCGGGCGCAGCCCGTCCAGCCCGCGGGCCACCGAGGCGTTGACGGCCGGCAGGTCGAGCAGTCGCTCCACGTTGTCCCGGGACGCCTGGATCGCCGCCTCGATGTCACCGGCTTGCCGGGCGACGCGCCGGGCGAGGGCGGTGATGGTCACCAGCAGGCCGGCCGCGACGGCCACCACACCGGCACCGGCGAACCAGCCGACGACCCACGGGTCCGCGCCGCCCGAGTCGGACCTACCAGGCACGGGACCTCCTTGCCGCTAACTGCCGGACGCACTTACCGTACGACGAACTGCTCGACTCTGGAAAGACCGCCCAGCGGCGTAGCCACCGACCTGCGGCCTGGCGCACCCACCTCAGCAGATGCGGGGGAGCTGCTCGCCGATGAGCATGTCGACGATCCGCGCGGCGCCGAGGAGCGTCCGCACGGTGACCCGCCCGGCGGGCGTGGCCACGACCTCGCCGACCCGCACCGCCGCCGCGCCCTCGGGCACGCCCCGCATGGCGGCGAGCACGTCCTCGCATACGTCGGCAGCGACGAGGGCGACCAGGCAGCCCTCGTTGGCGACGTGCAGCGGGTCTAGCCCGAGGAGGTCGCAGGCCGAGGCGACCGGGTGCGGCACCGGCAGGGCGGACTCCTCGAGGACGACGCCGACGCCGGAGGCCTGCGCCAGCTCGTTGAGCGCCGAGGCGAGGCCGCCGCGGGTGGGGTCGCGCAGGGCGTGCACGCCGTGGCCGCCGGCCTCGAGCATCACGCGGACGAGCCGGTGCAGCGCCTGGGTGTCCGAGGCGAGATCGGCGTCGAAGCCGAGCCCCTCCCGCACGCTGAGGATCGCGGTGCCGTGCAGCCCGATCGGACCGGAGAGCAGCACCGCGTCTCCCGGACGGCCCCCCTCGGCGGACGGGGAGCCCAGCGGCAGCCGCCGGCCGAGGCCGGTCGTGGTCACGAACAGCCCGTCCGCCGCGCCCCGGCCGACCACCTTGGTGTCGCCGGTGACCACCGGGACGCCGGCTGCCGCCGCCGCCGCGCCGACCGAGCGCGTCACCCGCTCCAGCTCGTCGATGCCGAGCCCTTCCTCGACGATGTAGGACAGGGCCAGGGCGATCGGCTCGGCGCCGCGCATCGCCAGGTCGTTGATGGTGCCGTGGACCGCCAGGGCGCCGACGTCCCCGCCGGGGAAGAACCGCGGCGTGACGACGAACGCGTCCGTGCTCATGACCAGCTCGCCGTCGAGGACGGCGGCGTCCTGCAGGGGCCCCCGCGTCGCGGCCGCGCCCAGCGCCGGCACCAGCACGTCGCGGAGCAGCAGCGCCGACAGCTGTCCGCCCGAGCCGTGGCCCAGCAGCACCCGCTCGGTCTCGGCGTGCGGCATGGGGCAGGTGGCCTGCAGGGGGTCGAGCGTCGTCACGTGCCGACACCCGCCAGCGGGAGCTCCCGGTGACGCCCCGCGCTGAAGAACGCGGCGCAGGTGCCCTCGCTGGACACCATCGGCGCGCCCAGCGGCCTGCGTGGTGTGCACGAGGTGGCGTACGCGGTGCAGTCCGTCGGCACCGCCGTGCCCTGCAGGATCGCGCCCGCGATGCACGCCGGATGCTCTGCGGCGGTCACGCCGGTGACCTCGAACCGGGTCTCCGCGTCGTACGCGGCGAAGTCCGGGCTGAGGGCCAGCCCGCTCTGCGGAATGGTGCCGATGCCGCGCCAGGCCCGGTCGGCGACCCGGAACACGCGCCGGATCGCGTCCTGCGCGGCGGAGTTGCCCGAGCGGCGAACCGCGCGGGCGTACTGGTTCTCCACCCCGGCCCGCCCGCTCTCGAGCTGCTCGATCGTCATCAGGATCCCCTCGAGCAGGTCGAGGGGCTCAAACCCGGTGACGACGATCGGCACCCGGTAGCGCGCGGCGATCGGCTCGTACTCGGTCCAGCCCATCACCGCGCACACGTGGCCGGCGGCGAGGAAGCCCTGCACCTGGCAGTCGGGCGCGTCGAGGATGGCGGTCATCGCCGGCGGCACGAGCACGTGGCTGACCAGGATGCTGAAGTTCCTCAGCCCCAGGGCGTCGGCGTGCAGCACCGACATCGCGTTCGCCGGTGCGGTCGTCTCGAAGCCGACGGCGAAGAAGACGACCTGGCGGTCGGGGTGGGCCGCGGCCAGCCGCACGGCGTCGACGGGGGAGTAGACGACCCGCACGTCGGCGCCGCGGGCCTTCAGCGCGAGCAGGTCCGTCGACGACCCGGGCACGCGGAGCATGTCGCCGTAGCTGGCGAAGATCACGTCGTCGTGCTCGGCGATCGCCAGGGCCTTGTCGATGAGCTCGAGCGGGGTGACGCAGACCGGGCAGCCGGGACCGTGGATCATCCGTACGCCGGCCGGCAGCAGCTCGTCGATGCCCTGCCGCACCAGCGTGTGGGTCTGCCCGCCGCAGACCTCCATCAGGCTCCACGGTCGGGTCGTGACCTCGTGCACGCGGTCGAGCAGCGAGCGGGCCAGGACCGGGTCGCGGTACTCCTCGAGGTATTTCACCGCGCCTCCTCCCGTCGTTCGGCCAGGTCGGCGTCAAGCGCGAGCTCGGCGGCCAGCAGGTCGTCGCCCATCGCGCGCAGCACGGCGAGGGTCCGGGCGGCCTCCTGCTCGTCGACCCGGCTGATCGCGAAGCCGACGTGCACGACGACGTAGTCGCCGACCTGCGTCTCTGGAACCAGACCCAGGCACACGTCCTTGCGCAAGCCGCCGAAGTCGACCCGCGCCATCGTCAGGCCCTCGACGTCGGAGATCTCCAGGACCTGACCTGGCACACCGAGGCACATGACCCTCGTCACCGTCCTTCCGCGGTGCGGGCTGCCGCCACCGCTGCCTGGCCGTAGCTGACGCCCCCATCGTTGACGGGGACGCGCTGGTTGATCAGCGGCTGCACGCCGAGCCCGCGCAGCGCGCGCAGCACGGCGAGCGTAAGCCGTCGGTTCTGGAACACGCCGCCGGACAGGCACACGACCTGCAGACCGGTCTCGCGGGCCGCCCGCTCCACGAGCGCCGCGGTAGCCTCCGCGACAGTGGTGTGGAAGCGGGCAGCGACCACCGGAGCGGGGTCGCTGCTCTCCAGGACGGCGGCCAGGGTCGGGCGGGGGTCGTAGACGAGCAGCCCGTCAGCGCCGCGGTCGAGCCGCCACGGCAGCGCCGGCGGGTCCCCCGGCACATCCTCGGCCGCCGCTTCCAGGGCCACCGCCGCCTCGCCCTCGTACGACGCGTCGTCGCGCACGCCGAGCAGGCTCGACACGGCGTCGAAGAGCCGTCCGGCGCTGGAGGCCAGCGGCGCGTTGAGGCGACGCTGGACCATCCGCCGTACCACCGCGACCTCGCGCGGGTCGAGCCGACCGGTGAAGGCGTTGTCGGGGTCGAGCGCCGGGTGGCCGGGGAGAGCCTCGGCGCCCAGCAAGTAGCCGAGGGCGGCGCGTGCTGGTCGGCGCACGGCCGCGGCGCCGCCGGGCAGCGGAGCCCGCCCGAAGCGGGCCAGCCGCCGGTAGCCGCGCAGATCGGCGACGAGCACCTCGCCGCCCCAGAGCGTGTCGTCGTCGCCGAGCCCGAGCCCGTCGTACGCGACACCGAGGAACGGGCCGCGTACGGCGTGCTCGGCGGCGCAGGAGGCGACGTGGGCGTGGTGGTGCTGCACGGGGATGCGCCGCTGCGCCGGCCAGCGAGCGGCGTACTGCGTGGACAGGTAGCCCGGGTGCAGGTCGTGGGCGACCAGCTCGGGCTCGATCGCCTGCAACCGCGACAGGTGGGCCAGCGTGGCCGTGAAGGCGTCGAAGGCGTGTGCGTCCTCGAGGTCGCCGCCGTGCGGCCCGAGCACCGCCCGGTCGCCGGAGGCGAGGGCGAAGGTGTGCTTGAGCTGGGCGCCGACGGCGAGCAGGGGGACCCGGGCCGGCACGGGCAGCTCCAGCGGCGCCGGCGCGTAGCCGCGGGCGCGGCGGACGACGGACTCCTGCCCACCCACGACCCGGGTGACGGAGTCGTCGTAGCGAGCCCGGATCGGGCGGTCGGAGGTCAGGAAGGCGTCGGCGACGCCGGCGAGCCGGGCCAGCGCGTCGGCGTCCTCGCAGGCGATGGGCTCGTCGGCGCGGTTGCCGCTGGTCACCACCAGCGGTCGGGCCAGCTCGGCGAGCAGCAGCGCGTGGAGGGCCGTCGTGGGCAGGAAGAGTCCGACCTGCCCGGTGCCCGGGGACACGGACGGCGCGAGGGCGACCGCCGCGGCCGGGCGGGCCTGGAGGAGGACGATGGGGCGCGCCGCCGAGCCGAGCAGGCCGGCCTCCGCCGGGCCCACGTGGGCCAGGGTGGCCGCGACGTCGGCGTCGGCGACCATCACCGCGAGGGGCTTGGCCGGGCGGCGCTTGCGCTGCCGCAGTCGGGCCACCACCTGCTCGTCGGTCGCGTCGCACACCAGCTGGTAGCCGCCCAGGCCCTTCACCGCGACGATGCCCCCGCCGCGGACGGCGGTCACCGCCGCTTGCAGCGCATCCTCCCCGGTCGCCGTGACCGCTGCTTGCGGGTGCGCTCGCCAGGACAGCCGCGGGCCGCACCCCGGGCAGGCCACCGGCTCGGCGTGGTAACGCCGGTCCGCCGGGTCGGCGTACTCGCTCGCGCACGGCGCGCACAACGGAAAGGCGCGCATGACGGTGCGCGCCCGGTCGTAGGGCAGGTCGTCGACGATCGTGGCGCGCGGCCCGCACTGGGTGCAGTTGAGGAAGGGATAGCGGTAGCGCCGGTCCTCCGGGTCGAACAGCTCGCGCAGGCACTCGGTGCAGCTGGCCAGGTCGGGCGGCAGTTCGCGCTCGCCGTCAGCGGCGCTGCTTGCCGCCACGGCGAAGCCGGAACCACAAGCGGGGTGGACGTCGTCGAGTGCGCGCGCGCTGACTCGGCGCACCTGGGCCTGTGGGGGCGCCTCGGCCCGCAGCCGACGGACGAGGGCAGCAAGCGCCGTCGGGGCTCCAGCTGCCTCGATGACCACCCGCCCGCCCTCGTTGCGCACGGAGCC
>JALYMT010000140.1 GCA_030773555.1 Actinomycetota bacterium
CCGCCGAGGACTGGTGGGTGGTCTCCGACCTGGGCGGCCTCGACGGCCGGACGCGTCCGCTGCCGGCCGATCACGTGCTGGGGGTCGGCGGCGCGTCGACGACCCTGGCCCAGCTGACGGTGCGACCGCCGGTCGGGCGCGCGCTCGACCTCGGCACCGGCTGCGGGGTGCAGGGGCTGCACCTGTCGCGGCACAGCGACGCCGTGGTCGCGACCGACGTGCTGCCCCGCGCCCTGGCGATGGCCCGCCTCACCGCCGACCTCTCCGGCGTCGCCCTCGACCTGCGCCGAGGGAGCTTTTTCGCGCCGGTGGCCGAGGAGCGCTTCGACCTGGTGGTGTCCAACCCCCCCTTCGTGATCTCCCCCGAGGGCGGCTACGCCTACCGCGACAGCGGCCTGCCCCTCGACGACGTGGGCCGGCGGCTGGTGGGCGAGGCTCCGGGGCACCTGGCCCCCGGGGGGTGGTGCCAGCTGCTCGCCAACTGGGTGCACCGCCGCGGCGAGGACTGGCGCGAGCGGGTCGGCGGCTGGCTGCCGGCGACGGGCTGCGACGCCTGGGTGGTGCAGCGGGAGGTGCAGGACCCAGGCGAGTACGTCTCGCTGTGGCTGCACGACTCCGGCGAGGCCGCGGCCCCGGACTACCCGCAGCGCTACGACCGCTGGCTGAGGGGCCTGGAGGACGCGCACGTCGAGGCGGTCGGCTTCGGCTGGATCACCCTGCACGCCAGCGGGGCGGCCCGCCCGCGGTGGCGCCTGGAGCACTGGCCGCACCCGGTGGAGCAGCCGCTGGGCGCCGAGGTGCAGGACTTCTTCGCCCGGGCCGACTGGCTCCGCCGCCACGGCAGCGACGACGCGCTGCTCGCCGCCCGGCTGCTCGTGGCACCCGATGTACGGCAGGAGCAGGTCGGGCGTCCGGGCGCCGAGGACCCCGAGCACGTGCTGCTGCGGGCGTCGCGGGGGCTGCGCCGCGCGCGCGAGGTCGACACCGTGACGGCGGCCCTGGTGGGTGCGTGCGAGGGCACGCTGCCGGTGGCCGCGCTGCTCGAGGCGATCGCGCTGCTGCTCGACGAGGAGCCCGCCATGCTGCGCGCGGAGTCGCCCGGCCTGGTCCGCGAGCTCGTCGCCGACGGCTTCCTCCGGCCCGCGGAGCCCCAGCCGACCGCGTGACCCGGGTAGGAAATGGCGGGCGCCGTACGTTGTGTCGATTGACAACAGCCGCGGAGTGCCCGTCACACTCGCGCCGCGCCCAGCATCGCCAGTCATCGCCAGTCGACGAAGGAGAGCGGGAATCCAGGTGCCCCGAAGCAGCCCGGCCGGGAGCGGCCAGACCACGACCGGCGGTGGCCGTCGGCTCGTGATCGTCGAGTCGCCCACCAAGGCGAGGAAGATCGCCGGCTATCTGGGCGACGGCTTCGAGGTCGAGGCCAGCGTCGGTCACATCCGCGACCTGCCGACCCCCTCGGAGCTGCCGGTCGAGGAGAAGAAGGGTCGCTTCGGGCGCTTCGCCGTCGACGTGGACAACGGCTTCGAGCCCTACTACGTCATCGACGCCGACAAGAAGAGCAAGGTCGCCGAGCTCAAGCGCAAGCTCAAGGAGGCCGACGAGCTGCTCCTCGCCACCGACGAGGACCGCGAGGGCGAGGCGATCGCGTGGCACCTGCGCGAGGTGCTGCAGCCCCGGGTGCCCGTGCGCCGCATGGTCTTCCACGAGATCACCCGCGAGGCGATCCAGCGCGCGCTCACCCAGACCCGGGACCTCGACGAGCGCCTGGTCGACGCCCAGGAAACCCGCCGCATCCTCGACCGGCTCTACGGCTACGAGGTCTCCCCGGTGCTGTGGCGCAAGGTCCGCCAGGGGCTCTCGGCGGGGCGGGTGCAGTCGGTCGCGACGCGCCTGGTCGTCGAGCGGGAGCGGGAGCGGATGCGCTTCCGCGCCGCGGAGTACTGGGACGTGCGCGCGCTGCTCGCCGCCGGGCCCGACCCGTTCGCGGCTCGCCTGACCGCCCTCGACGGCTCCCGGGTCGCCACCGGCCGGGACTTCGGCAGTGACGGGCAGCTACGCAGTTCCGGCCTGGCGCACCTCGACGAGCCGGCGGTCACCGCACTGGCCGCGGCGCTCGCCGACGTGCCCTTCGCCGTGCGCACGGTCGACGAGAAGCCCTACCGGCGCTCGCCCGCGGCGCCGTTCATCACCTCCACGCTGCAGCAGGAGGCGAGCCGCAAGCTGCGGTTCTCGTCGCAGACCACGATGCGGGTGGCCCAGCGGCTCTACGAGAACGGCTACATCACCTACATGCGCACCGACTCCACGACGCTCGCGGAGTCGGCGCTGGACGCGGCGCGGACGCAGGCGCGCGAGCTGTACGGCCCCGAGTACGTGCCTGACGCTCCCCGCCGCTACTCGCGCAAGGTGAAGAACGCGCAGGAGGCCCACGAGGCAGTCCGGCCGGCCGGTGACGCCTTCCGCACGCCCGGGCAGGTCGCCGGCGAGCTCAGCCGTGACGAGTTCGCCCTCTACGAGCTGGTCTGGAAGCGCACGATCGCCTCGCAGATGACCGACGCCCGCGGCTCCACGGTCTCGGTGCGCCTCGGCGCCACCAGCGCCGACGGTCGCGACGCGGAGTTCGGCGCCAGCGGCACGGTGATCTCCTTCCGCGGCTTCCTCGCCGCGTACGAGGAGAGCCGCGACGAGGAGAGCGAGCGGGAGGACGCTGAGCGCCGGCTGCCCTCGCTGCGACCGGGCGACCCGCTGCAGGTGCGCGAGCTGCAGCCGGAGGGGCACCGCACGAGCCCGCCCGCGCGCTTCACCGAGGCCAGCCTGGTGAAGGCGCTCGAGGAGCGGGGCATCGGGCGACCGTCGACGTACGCCTCCATCCTGGGCACCATCCTCGACCGGGGATACGTGTTCAAGAAGGGCAGCGCCCTGGTCCCCACCTGGCTCGCGTTCTCGGTGACCAGCCTGCTCGAGGGGTACTTCGGCGACCTGGTCGACTACGACTTCACCGCCGAGATGGAGACCGACCTCGACCGCATCGCCGCCGGTGACGCCGATCGGGTGCAGTGGCTGCGCCAGTTCTACTTCGGGGACGGCGCGGCCGGTGACGGCGCCGGGGACGCGACTCCCGGCCGCGGACCCGACGAGCTCGGCGGGCTGCGCGCCCTGGTGGAGAACCTCGGCGACATCGACCCGCGTGAGGTGAACACCATCGACATCGGCGAGGGCATCGCCGTGCGCGTCGGTCGCTACGGGCCCTACGTCGAGCGCGGCGATCAGCGAGCGTCGCTGCCCGACGACCTTGCTCCCGACGAGCTGACCGTCGAGAAGGCCGAGGAGCTGCTGGCCGCCCCCAGCGGGGACCGTGAGCTGGGCACCGACCCGAGCACGGGGCGCGCCATCGTGGCGAAGGCCGGTCGCTACGGCCCTTACGTCACCGAGGTGCTGCCCGAGGACGCCCCGAAGTCGGCCAAGCCCCGGACGGGCTCGTTGTTCTCGTCGATGACGCTCGACGGCGTCACCCTCGAGGACGCCCTGCGCCTGCTCTCCCTCCCCCGGGTCGTGGGGGTCGACGGTGACGGCCAGGAGATCACCGCGCAGAACGGCCGTTACGGGCCCTACCTCAGGAAGGGCACCGACTCGCGCTCACTCGAGAGCGAGGAGCAGCTGTTCACCGTGACCCTGGAGCAGGCGAACGCGCTCTACGCGCAGCCCAAGACCCGGGGGAGGGGTCGGGCCGCGGCCGCTCCACTGCGCGAGCTCGGCGTCGACCCGGTCACGGCGACCCCGGTGGTCGTGAAGGAGGGCCGCTTCGGGCCGTACGTGACCGACGGGACGACCAACGCCACGCTACGCAAGGACGACAGCATCGAGGAGCTCACGCTCGACCGGGCCGCCGAGCTGCTCGCCGAGAAGCGAGCCAGGGGCGGCACGAAGAAGACGGGGACGAAGAAGACGGTGGCCACGAAGACGGTGGCCAAGAAGACGGTGGCGAGGAAGACCGCGGCCAAGAAGACCGCGGCCAAGAAGACTGCGGCCACGAAGACCGCGGCCAAGAAGACGGCGGCCAAGAAGACCGCGGCCAAGAAGACGGCGGTGATCCCCAGCCGGGGGGAGTGACCCCCACGAGCAGGCCCTGCTCGTCGGTGCCGCTGGCTACCCTGGCGCCGTGTCGAGTTCGCCGGCCTCCTCCGGAAGGCACCACCTGGCCGCGGTTCCCCGCGACGTGGGGGCCGTGCTCGGCGTGCCCGCCTTCCGGGCCCTGTTCCTCGCCCTCACCCTGGCCAGCCTCGGCGACTGGCTGGGCCTGCTCGCCCTGACCGCGCTGGCCCCGACGCTCTCGGGCGGGGGCTACGCCGCGGCCAACCTCGCGATCGCCGGCATCTTCCTCCTGCGCCTGGTGCCGGCTGTCCTGCTCGGGCCCCTCGCCGGCGTGGTCGCCGATCGGCTCGACCGGCGGCTGGCGATGGTGGTCGCGAACCTGGTCCGGGCGGTCCTGCTCGCGTCGATCCCGGTCGTGGGCACGCTCTGGTGGCTGTTCGTCGCCACCTTCCTGCTCGAGGTGGCCAGCCTGTTCTTCCTGCCGGCCAAGGAGGCGACGGTCCCCAATCTGGTGCCGCGCGAGCAGCTCGAGGCCGCCAACCAGATCAACCTGCTGACCACCTACGGCTCCGCCCCGGTCGCCGCCGCTCTCTTCGCCGGCCTGTCGCTGCTCAACGGCATCCTCGACAACGCCTTCGGCTCCTTCCAGGCCAATCCGGTCGCCATCGCCCTGTGGGTCAACGCGGCCACCTTCCTCGCCTCGGCCGTGCTGATCGCCCGCATCCGCGACATTCCCCGGCCCGCGGAGGCCACGTCCGGCGCTCCGTCGTTCGGCCGCACCCTGCTCGAGGGTTGGGCCTACATCGGCCGGACGACGGTCGTGCGCGGCCTCGTCGTGGGGATGCTCGGTGCCTTCGCCGCCGGCGGGGTGGTCGTCGGGCTGGCTCGCACGTACGTCGGTGACCTCGGCGCCGGCGACCCTGGCTACGGCCTGCTCTTCGGGGTGGTCTTCGTGGGACTGGCGGTCGGGATGGCGCTGGGACCCGGATTGTTCGCCGGCTTCAGCCGTCGTCGGCTCTTCGGCCTCTCGATCACCCTCGCCGGCCTGTCGCTCGGGCTGCTGGCGCTGATCCCCAACATCGTGATCGCGGTGCTGCTGACGTTCCTCATCGGCGCCTGGGCCGGGGTGGCCTGGGTGACCGGCTACACCCTGCTCGGTCTCGAGGTCAGCGACGAGGTGCGCGGCCGCACCTTCGCCTTCGTCGCCACCACGGTGCGCCTGACCCTCATCGCGGTGCTGGCGCTGGCGCCTCTCGTGGCGGCCGCGATCGGCCGGCACACGGTGTCCCTGCCCGGGGAGACGACCGTCTCCTACAACGGCGCCGCTCTCACCCTGCTGCTCGGCGGGCTGTTCGCCGCGCTGCTCGGCGTGGTGTCGCTGCGGCAGATGGACGACCGGGTCGGCGTGCCGCTGGGACGCGACCTCCTCGCCGCGCTGCGCCACCATCCGCTGAGCTCCGACGCCCGCCACGGCACCGGCTTCTTCCTCGCCTTCGAGGGCGGCGAGGGCGTGGGCAAGTCGACGCAGGCCCAGCGGCTCGCGACGCTCCTGCGCGAGCAGGGCCACTCCGTGACCGTGACGCGAGAGCCAGGGGCGACCGAGGTGGGACGCCGGCTGCGAAGTCTGCTCCTCGACACGACCACCACCGGACTCGCAGCGCGCACCGAGACCCTGCTGTACGCCGCCGACCGGGCGCAGCACGTCGCCGAGGTCGTCCGTCCCGCCCTCGACCGCGGGGACGTGGTGATCACCGACCGCTACATCGACTCCTCCGTCGCCTACCAGGGCGCCGGCCGGGTGCTGCCGCACGAGGACGTGCTGCGCATCTCGCGCTGGGCGACCGGTGCCCTGGAGCCCGATCTGACGGTGGTGCTCGACGTGCCACCAGGCGTGGGGCTGCGCCGGTTCGCCGAGCCGGCCGACCGCCTCGAGTCCGAGCCGTTGGAATTCCACGAGCGGGTCCGCCGCGAGTTCCTCGCCCTCGCCGCCCGCCGCCCGGAGCGCTACCTGGTTCTCGACGGCACCCTCGAGCCCGACGCGGTCAGCGCCGGCATCCTCGCCCGGCTCACCGGCCTGCTGCCCCCGGCGTCGCCGGCTGCTCCCGCCTCTCCGGGCGCCGCCTCCCCGCCTGCGCCCCCGACCTCCTCGGGGGCGAGCGTGCTGTCCCCGCGGCCGTCGGTTCCTGCTCGGGCCGCCGCTGTCGACGGGGGCACCCCTGCCGACCAACGGCCACCGTGGCGGCACGCAGCGGGGCGTCCGCCCGTGCTGCTCGGCTGGTCGCGGTGGTTGCGGCGCCGCCGGGCCTCGGCAGCCGACGGGCCCCGCGAGTCCGGGGCGACCTCCGTCGACGACCTGGTGCACCTCTCCGTGGGCAAGGACGGCCTCGGACGCCGGTCCGACGACCGGGAATTCGGCGGCAGCTCGCCATGACGGTGTGGGACGACCTCGTCGGCCAGGAGCAGGTCGTCGGGGAGCTGGGCAGGGCGGTTGAGGCAGCCGCGGGCGCCCTCGGCAGTGCCGCCGGGGCGGCCATGGCGCACGCCTGGCTGCTGACCGGGCCGCCTGGTTCCGGTCGCTCCACCGCTGCTCGCGCCTTTGCCGCTGCCCTGCAGTGCGACGCGGGGGGCTGCGGTCACTGCCCCGCGTGCCGCACCGCCCTCGCCGGCACATCCGCCGACGTCGAGCTGGTCAGCACGGCGCTGCTCTCCCACGGGGTGAAGGACATGCGGGCCCTGGTGCAGCGGGCCGCCCGGCACCCCGTCGGCGGCCGCTGGCAGGTGATCCTGCTCGAGGACGCCGACCGGCTCACCGAGCAGGCGGCGAACGCCCTGCTGAAGTCCATCGAGGAGCCGCCGGCACGCACGGTGTGGCTGTTGTGCGCGCCCACGGTCGACGACGTGCTCGCCACCCTGCGCTCGCGCTGCCGGACGCTGTCCCTGCGCACCCCCTCGAGTGCCGCGGTCGCCGAGGTGCTCGTGCGTCGTGACGGCATCGACCCGGCCATGGCCGCCTTCGCCGCCCGCGCTGCGCAAGGCCACATCGGCCGGGCCCGGCGCCTCGCCCGCGACGAGCAGGCGCGACTGCGCCGCGCCGCCGCGCTACGGGTGCCCACCATGCTGGGCGGGCTCTCGTCCTGCCTCGAGGCCGCCGCGGAGCTGGTGGAGGCCGCCTCCGAGGAAGCCAAGCAGACGGCCGAGGAGCTCGACGTCCGCGAGGGCGAGGAGCTGCGGCGGGCCCTGGGGGGCGGGACCCAGGGTCGTGGACTGCCCACCGGTGCCGCGGCGCAGCTCAAAGAGCTCGAGCGGACGCAGAAGACCCGGGCCAAGCGGGTGCAGCGCGACGCGCTGGACCGAGCGCTGGTCGACCTGGCCTCCTACTACCGCGACGTGCTCTGCCTGCAGCTGGGCGCCTCGACGGAGCTCACCAACGAGGAGATGCGACCTCAGCTGCAGAAGGCCGCCGCCAGCAGCACTCCCGAGCAGACCCTCCGGCGCGTCGACGCCGTCCTGGCCTGCAGGACCGCGATCGAGAGCAACGTCGCTCCGCTGCTGGCCGCGGAGGCGATGGCGGTGGCACTGCGCTAGGCGGCGCTCGCGCGGGGCGGGAGCCGGTCGCTTCGAGGCCCTGCCTATCGTGGCTGCATGGCTGCCCGCATCCGCCGCCCCCGTCCCGCATGATCGACTTGTTCCATCGAAGAGCTCGCGGGGTGCTCGCGGTGCTCGTGGGTCTCGTCCTCGTCCTGGGAGCCGGCTGTTCCCGCGGCGGCGGTTCTCCGGTCGCGGCGCCCTCGCCGAGCAGCCCGAGCACGCCCGTCGGGAGCGTTCCCCCTTCCACCAGCCCCGACCCGGTCGCCTCGCCGGGCGAGCTGGCGCGCTTCTACGAGCAGCGGCCGCAGTGGCAGGCCTGCGGAGGGGACTTCCAGTGCACTCGAGTCACCGTGCCGCGGGACTACACCGCGCCGGCAGGGGCGACGCTCGATCTCGCGGTGGTCCGCCTGCCCGCCACCGGCCGGGAGCGCGTCGCCTCGCTCGTGCTCAATCCCGGCGGGCCGGGCGGAAGCGGGGTGGCGTACGCCCGAGCGGCCACCCAGGTCGTGAGCGAGCCGATTCTGCGCCGCTTCGACATCGTCGGTTTCGACCCGCGGGGGGTGGCCGGGAGCGCACCCGTCGACTGCCTGTCCGACCAGCAGCTCGACGCGTTCATCGCCGGTGACGGCAGCCCGGACGATCCGCAGGAGGAGAGGGAGCTCGTCACGCAGTCCCGCGAGTTCGGGCAGGGCTGCGCCCGCCGCTCGCCGGAGTTGCTGCCGTTCGTCTCCACCGAGGACGCCGCCCGCGATCTCGACGTGCTCCGCTCGGCGCTGGGTGACGACCGCCTGCACTATCTCGGCAAGTCCTACGGCACCTATCTCGGCGGCGCCTACGCGGAGCTCTTTCCCGACCGGGTCGGCCGCCTGGTGCTCGACGGAGCCTTGGACCCGCGGGTGCCAGAGCAGGACGTCGCCCTGGCCCAGGCAAAGGGGTTCCAGACCGCGCTGACCGCTTTCGTCGACGAGTGCCTCGAGTTCCCCGACTGCCCGCTGCGGGACCCGCGGCAGGAGGCGCTCGACCAGGTGCGCGAGCTGCTGGAGCGAGCCGACCGCCGGCCGCTGCCCAGCACGAGCGGTCGCCCGGTCACCGAGTCGCTCGCGCTGCTGGGCGTCGTCGGGTCGCTCTATGACGACGTCAGCGGTTGGCCGCTGCTCCGGGAGGCCCTCGCCGAGGCCCTCGACGGTCAGGGGGACACGCTCCTGGCGATCGCCGACTCCTACACCGAGCGCCGCGCCGACGGCCGGTACGCGTCCAACCAGACCGAGGCCAACATCGCCATCAACTGCCTCGACAGCGCCGATCGGGAGGCGCCACCGGAGGAGCTGCGGGTCAAGGAGGAGCGATTCGCCCGCGTGGCCCCGATCTTCGGGCCCTATCTGGCCTGGGGCGAGGTGACGTGTGCCGAGTGGCCGGTGCCGCCGCGCCCCGCGCCCCGGCCCTTCCGGGCGGCCGGCGCGGCTCCGATTCTCGTCGTCGGCACCCTTCGCGATCCGGCGACACCTCACGAGTGGGCGGTCGGCCTCGCCGACCAGCTCGAGTCGGGCGTCCTGCTGACCTGGGACGGCGACGGGCACACCGCCTATCAGCGGGGCAGCGTCTGCGTCGACGACATCGTCGACGCCTACCTGCTGCGCGGCGCGGTGCCCAGGGACGGGCGCCGCTGCGCCTGAGCCGCGCGGGTCTCCCGGGGCCCGTCTCCGCTATGCTCGAGGTCCCGCCGCCTTAGCTCAGTCGGCCAGAGCGACGCACTCGTAATGCGTAGGTCCCCGGTTCGATCCCGGGAGGCGGCTCCAGGCATCACCGCAGGTCAGACGTGGTGGTGCAGGGTTGAGAGTAGCCCTTCAAGTAGGGTCGGCTGTAGCCGAGACTGTAGCCGAAGGCGTCAGTCCTCCGCCCGCAGATCTTCCTCGTCGAGCACGTGAACGAAGCTGCCGCCGCGGGGGAAGCCGATCCGCGCGGTGCCGTACCAGCGTCGATCCTCGTCGCGCTGGACGTCGATCAGCACGGCGCGGTCAGCCACTCGCCGTCGACGCGGGCCTTCACGGGGCGGGGCAGGGGCCGGGCCACGGGTGGACGGCCCGCCTAGTGTACCGTGGGGCACATGGCACCGGAGAGCGATCGGCGGACGATCTACATCCCCTCCAGCCTGTGGCGAGCCGCCCGCGTCAAGGCCGTAGCCGAGGGGCGCGCGCTGTCCGACGTGATCCGCGACCTGCTGCGCCGATGGGTCGATGGCGAGGAGGAGAAGTGACTCAAGAGGAGCGCCCAACAGCACTGGTTTTCGGTGTGACTCTCGATGACGTCGGCGTGCTGGAGGACGACGAGTTCGATGCGGTCTGGGCGGCGCTCGGGAAGATCGTGCGAGCACGGTCACGACCGGCAGAGGCGAACCAGCAGCGAGAGGCGGAAAAGTGAGCGCCCTGCGGAGACGGCGCCTGGCCGCGGCGCTGCTGCCGCACCTCGGCTACACGCGATGCCTGCGCTGCGGCCTGCCGTGGTGGAGGGCTCAGCGGCACACCGTCTGGCACGCCCAGGGCCGAGGAATCTTCGCGCTGTGCGAGCGGTGCTGGCTGGAGGCAACGCCTGCTGAGCGAGTGGCTGCGGTGCGGGAGCTGGTAGACGTGGTGTCTCCCGACCGCCCGGAGGACGACCGGGAAGCGGTCATCCGTGCGTACGCGACAGCTCGGTGACAAACGAAGAACGCCCCCTCGCGTCCGCCGAAGCGGAGCGAGGGGGCGTCGGACACGGGCAGGTGCGTCAGTACAAGCGATCGATCTCCCGCACGTCGTGGGCGTCGGGGTAGGCCGAGGCGTCCAGCGGCACGGCCATGCAGGACCGTAGCGAGCGCCGGTGGCCGAGGCCGAGAGCGTGCCCGATCTCGTGACAGGCCGTGGACCGGCGCTCCCGAGCGCTCAGCTTCCGGGTGTCGCAGGAGTCGAAGGTGATGACCCGCACCCGGCGGGAGTGACGGGCCGCCTCCGCGTACAGGTCGGGGTCGCACCAGGCGACATCCCGCACGCGGATGCAGCCATGACCGTCCCGGCAGCGACCGTAGATGAGACGCGCATCGGTGCGATCCGACCAGGTCGCGGCGGCCCGCCCGACCGGCCAAGCGGCCCCGGAGCGGTCGTCCACGTAGATCGTGCGGGTGGGCAGCCGCCAGTCGCGGTCGCCGTGCGTCGCGGCGGCCGGGGAGGCGACGGACAGCACCATGAAGGCCGAGGTGACGGCGACGAGCAGCGAGCGACGCAACAAGAGGAGCTCCGATGGTCTAGGGGGTGCGATCGAACGCTACCGGGGCGGCGGTCGAGGTCGCCGTTGCGGTCGTCACGTGCTGTCTCCCGGTCGAGGCCACGGCGGTACGGGCGTGGGGCTGCGGCCATCCCACCCGGATGGCAAAGTGTTCAGCGACCAGCACGTCCGCGAGGTCGAGGCCGTCTGCCAAGCGCAGGTCGGCGACGATTCTGCCCCCGTACTTGTCGACCCCGTGCAAGACCGCGTCGTGCGTCGTGGTCAGGGGGAAGGGCAGCGCGCGCGGAGGCACGACGCCGCAGCCGAGGAGGCCGGCGGTGCGGGCCTTACCTGGACGACCGGCTCACCGCCGCAGAGCGGCGCTGCACCCTCGCGCACGAAGTCGAGCACGCCCGCCGTGGGGACGGCCCGTGTGCCTCGGGGTGGCACGAGGGACGGCAGGAACGCGCCGTCTGCGAGGCCGCAGCCCGGACGGTCATCCCGTTGAGCGCCCTTGCCGACGTCCTCGCCTGGTCGCAGGACGAGTGGGAAGTCGCGGAGAGCCTGGACGTCGACGTCGACACCGCCAGGACCCGCATCGCCGAGCTCACCGAGGACGAGAAGGCCCACATTGAGCGGCGCATCGCCGAGCGGGAGGGGGCGGCGTGAGGCAGCTCAGCGAGTTCGAGCGGGCGGTGCTGGACTTCGAGCGGCGCTGGTGGCGTCAACCGGGCGCCAAGCGGCCCGGCACCCTCCGCGAGTGCCGGGCCGTTCGCTGCCGCCGTGGCTGGTGCCTCAGTTCTCCCGGCGGCGCCGCGTCGCGGCGACGGTGAGGCCGCCAGCCGTCAGGAGGCTGGCCGCGCCGAGCCCGAGCAGGGCGGGGGACTCGACGTCAGCGGTGCTGCCGTCGCCGGTTTCGACGCCGCCTTCGGGCTTCTTGGTGACCTGGTCGCCGTCGCCGCCCTTCTTCCCGTCCTTGTTGCCCTTCTTCCCGTCCTCGCCGCCCTTCTTCCCGTCCTTGTTGCGCTTGGGGAGGTCGTCGCAGGCCATGCCGTCGTTGTCGGCGTCGAGCCGGTTGGGGTCGCTCTTGTCCTGGTCGAGGACGGCCTGGGCCTGGTCTTGGAACTTGAAGTCCGGGCAGTCCAGGTCCTGCCCCTGCGCTGTCGCTGGCCCGGCCAGGGCCACGACGAGCCCTCCGGCCAGCAGGGCGCTGCTGATGGTGCGTCGCACGGTGTCTCCCCCTTCGTCCCGCGCCCTGCACGGTCTCGGTGACGGCGCGGCGACGGGAAGTAGGGGGAACGTAGCTTGCTTAGGCACGCATAGGCAACGTCCTCGCCCTTACTTCTTCTGCTAGGTCAGCATCCGCCCGAGCTTGTCCATCGAGCCTCGCGCCAGCTCCAGCGACACATGCATGTAGCCCTGGGATACGGCGACGGAGGAATGGCCGAGGATCTGCATGACGACCTTCGGGTCGGTGCCGGCCTCCATCAACATCGTCGCGGCCGTGTGGCGAGCGGCGTGCAGGGGCACCGAGGGCAGCCCGGCGACCTCCAGCGCGACGTGCCAGGCCCGCGGGTCCTCCCGGGGGTCGAGAGGCCGGCCGTCCGACCGTACCCACACCAGCCCGTGGGGGGACGGCTCGGCGTGCGACTCCTCGCGGCGCAGCTCGAGCATGCGGACCATCGGCTCCGGGAGGGGAACGACCCGCACTCCGGCGGCGGACTTCGGCCGGGTGAGGGTGAGGCCGCCGTCGAGCTGACGGTGCTCAAAGCCGGCCGGGACGTCGAGCTCGCGCTGCGGGCAGGACCCGCCGCGGGACCGGCCGCAGGGCCATGGAGTAGGTTGGGTGTTACCCACCCCGGTCCTTGTGGCCGGGGTCTTTCTATCTGCGCACCCGTGCCGGTAGCCGAGGCGCTGGAGTTGCCAGGACAGGTCGACCGTCCACGCCTCCAGGTCCACCCGCGCCCACTGCAGGCCGAGGAGTTCCCCTTGGCGGGCACCGAGGAGGAGCGCGGCGGCCCACCGTGAGGCGAACCGGTCGTCGGCGACCGCGGCCAGCAGCGCGCGGGCCTGCGCGGAGGTGAGCGCCCCCGCAGTCGGCGCAGCCTTGCGCGGGGCGTCGACCAGGGTGGCGACGTTGCGCACCACCCGGCCCTCCCGCTGCGCGTCGGTGAGGGCCTTGGCGAGCACCCGGTGCGCCTTGAGCGCGGTCGCCGGGGCCAAGCCCTGGGCGACCAGGGCGGCGTGCATGGCGCGCACGTGCTGGGGGGCGAGCTGGTCGAGGCGTCGTCGGCCCAGGTGCGGGATCAGGTGCTGGTGCACGGTCGTCCGGTAGCCCTGCAGGGTGCGGGGCTTAGGCCTTGTCCTGCCGATCACTTGAGCCAGATCAGGATGCTGGCGAGCACGACCAGGCCGCGGTAGAGCTCGGCTCGTTTGGCGTAGCGGGTGGCCAGCGCCCGGTACTGCTTGAGCCGGTTGACGCAGCGCTCGATGAGGTTGCGCTGGCCGGTAGCGCTCGGGATCGAACTCCGGTGGCCGCCCGCCGCGGGCATCCCGCCGGGCCCGGTGAGCCTGCTGGTCAACGCGCTCAGGGATGGTGTGCGCGATGCCGCGCCGACGCAGCGCCGCCCGGGTGGAGGGATGGGAGTAGGCCCGGTCGGCGATCAGGTGCGCCGGGCG
>JALYMT010000141.1 GCA_030773555.1 Actinomycetota bacterium
GGCCCACCCAGGGTCGGCAGCCAGAGACGCATGGCCATCCTTCCGTCCGCCACGTCAGGGGTCGTGGGTTCGGTGACCAGCGTGCCCCGGCTCGCCGCGGCCGGCTTCGAGGTCCACCATGCGCGCCGCTACCGCACCTTCAGGGCCTGGCTCTCCCTGCGCGCGCGTCTCGTGCGGCCGTAGCGCAGTACGGGCTCAGCTTCGCTCCGCCGGCGATGGCGATGGCGATGGCCGTCAGTACCTGCCGCGGACGGTGACCGGCGTGCCGAGTGGGAGCTCGAGGACGAGGTCGGCCGTGGCCCTCTTGACCCGGACGCACCCGTGGCTCGTCGGATACGGACGAATGGGGAACCTGCTGCCGTGGATCGCGTAGCCGCCCGCTGCGAAGTAGGTGGCGTTGTACATGTGGCCGTTCTCAACCGCGCTGCTCTCGTGCCAGCCGGGCCAGCGCCATTCGATCTGGTGCCTGCCGTTCGGGGTCGCGCCATCCTTGCCGCCGGTCGAGGCGGCACCGACGTGCACGTACTTCCCGCCCTTGACGACGTAGATGACCTGGCACCGTTCGTTGATGGACACCGCCGCCTTCTGCGAGCGCGCGCGGCAGTTGCGCCATCGCGGCCAGGGCGTCGAGGTCGGCCCTGGTGAGGCTGGCGCGGCTGCCCTCCAGCTCGGGATGGATCTCTCCCGGAACGCGCAGAGGGCCCGCCGGGTGGACCGGGTCTGCTTGCCGTCGACCTTCCCGCCGGGCAACCCCAGGCGCTTCAGCTGCTCCTCGGCCGCCTGGACCTCGGGCTGGCTGCGGATCGGGTCGTCGGCCTGCTGCTGACCGGCCGGGGCGGCGCCGGGAGCGGGGGGAGGTGGCGGCGCGGGCTCGGCCGCGGGGGGCGAGGGTTGCGGTTCGGCAGCGATCGCCGGCTGCGCGTACGCCGGCACGGTCAAGAGCAACGAGGCGGCAAGGAGCATCGCCGAGGATCTGCGCACAACGCACCTCCGAGACGTGGACCGGGAGCTGGAGCTCTCGGGTGACCGAACCGATATCGATGGCGTCGCGTGCGGTGCCGCACCAGGACATCGCCGCCCCGCTCGTCGATGTCGCAGCATCCCTGGCGTACCGAAGGCGGCTATGACGCTGGAGCGTTGTCACCGTTCCACCGAGAAGTGTCCGCCTGAGCGGCCGCAGACCTCCAGGTCCATGACAGAACCGCTCTCCTGACGGATGCGGTCTTCGCCGGTGTGCTCGAGGCTGTCGTCGAGGTGTGGTCACCGGGCAACACGCTGGCTGACATGAACGCCAAGCGCCGCGACCATCGCGTCGCTGGCCTGCCTGTCCTCGTGGGAGCTTTCCTGACCGACGCGGGCGACGTCCACCTGGAGTGGCTGGACCAGCGCGACGACTGCTGGATCGCATCAGTGGCCGCGATCGGGGAGAGCATGCTCGAGGTGTCCCAGCCGCGACCGTTCACGGTCGTGCCGAACGACCTGCTGCGCCCCGACGCCTGACCGGGAGCCGAGGCTAGGCGGCCTGCTTTGGTATCACCTCGCGGGAGCCGCCCGCGGTGACGACGTGCACGCCGAGCAGCCGCACCTCTGCACCGCAGGCGCGACGGGCGGCAGCTGCCCACCCGTGGTCGTCGTCGGTGAGGCTGAGACCGTCGCGACGGGCGATCGCCAGGAGCAGCGAGCCGCCGGGACCCACGGCGCCGGCGAACATCCGCACGGCGTGCTCCCGCTCGCCCTCGGACGGGGCGGGCGGCAGCGGGCTGACGACGCACGGCTGGAGCAGCCGGCCCTGGTCATCGCAGATCAGGACCGCGAGCGCACCGGCTCGCCGGTCGGCCTCGGACACCACGAGGTCGAGCACGTCAGCAACCAGGCCCGGCTCGTCCAGCGGCCGCTCGGCCCAGTTCTCAGGAAGGTCATCGAAGCTCATGCCGGCATCGTGGCCCGCCGGGCCCCGTCGGGAGCGCTCGTCCACAGGTCGTTTTCCGCCTGTGCGCGGACGGCAGCTTCCTATCGGTGGTCGTCGCTACGGTCCAGGCGATTCCCGAAGTTCCCGGCACGAGGAGCCGTCTCATGAACGACCCAGGAACCCTCGCCTGGCTGGACCAGGAGGACGCCCGCGTCGCGGCGGTCATCCGCAGGTACGGCTGGTACATCGAGTACGTCGGCGCCGGGCCGTGCGCCGACGCGCTCTGCAGGTCTTGCGACGACCAGGACGGCCGCGACGAGGCGGGCCCCTCCTTCGCCTACACGGTGGGTCTCTTCGGCATGGGCCATCCCGAGCTGCTCATCTTCGGGGTGCCACCGGGCACGGCCACCGGCGTGCTCAACGACCTCGGGGAGCGCATCCGCGCCGGTGCGAACCTGGTGCCCGGGCAGCTGCTGACCTTCGAGCAGTGGCCACATCAGGTCGTCGTTGAGCACGTGCCCAATCCGGGCGAGATCGTCTTCGCTGCCAACCGGCACTACGCGCGTCCCTCCGAGGTGTCGGTGCCGGTTCTCCAGTTGAGCTACGACGACTCCGCGGGCCGGTTCCCGTGGGAGTCCACGTACGCCACGCCAGCCCTGCAGCCACGGCCGGGCACGTTCCGGGCCTGACGACAGCAGCGCCAGCGGCAGAGCCACCCAGCACGCCGGGGGCAGCGGGCTGGTTGTCGCAGTCCTCGTCGCGTCGTGCGTAATGCGGACACACGGCGCCACCACCACGCCCGCTAGTTGCTATCGCGATACGCCTGGCTGAGAGCATTTCGTCGTGCAGCAGCTCATCGTCCGCATTGACGACGACCTGCACGCACGCTTGAAGGCGCGCGCCCGCCGCCGAGGGCCGCACCCTCGACGCGTTGGTTGCAGAAGCCCTCGAGGCGGCAGCGGCGGTGAACGGCGCGGGCAGGTGCGGGCCCGCGCTGCCGGCGTGCTCGTCGTGCCGCCTCGACCTGCGGGGACCGGCCATCAGGAGCAGGCCCTGGAAGCGACCCGCGGAGCCGGCGCGGCCGCCTCGGAGGCGTTGTCCGCAGAGCGCGCCATCCGGTGACGGTTCTCTATGCCGACACCAGCGCCGTCATTCGCGCCTACTTCGTCGACGAACCGGAGCATTCGAGGCTGCACGAACTGCTGCTCGAGCGCGATGAACCGGTCGTGGCCAGCGAGATCACTCGCGTCGAGCGGGCGGGGCAGCGGCTGCCGCCGCCCGCGCCGGGCGGATCAGGGAGGGGGCCGCGGTCCTTGCGGCCTTCCGACGAGGACTGCGGCGACGGCGCGCGGGTCTCGCTGCTGCGCCTCCAGCCCGAGGACGTACTGCCCCGAGCCGTGAGCCTGGTGCAGCAGCAGCGCCTCCGGACCCTCGACGCGATCCACGTAGTGGTCGCGCTCAGCGTGCCCCATCTCCTCGTCGCAGACGACGTGACGTTGGTGACGCGTGACCAGCGACAGGAGGTGGGCGCTCATGCACTCGGTCTTCGGGTGCCGTAGGGGGCTATCGCAAGCCCTCTCGCCGGGGTCCACCGGATCGAACTGCCGGACCTCATGGGGATGCTGTCGCTGTGGAAACGGGCGGAGGACGCCGTCCCCACCGATGAGCTGGTATCCAACCGTCACCTCCTGGCAGGTCAGCGCGGACATGACCAACATCCGGGGCGTCCCCGACGGGCGCGGGCACAACTACGCCAACCACATGCTGGACGGCTGGGCCGCAATCGCCGCCCCCGCCGGCTGGACCCCGGCGGCCACCGAGCGCGTACGCCGACTCCTCGCCAGGTGACTCGCGCGGGCGTCGGGCGGCGCTGGCTGCCCCTGGCTGGCACGGCCGGTGTGCTCCTGGCGTGGGGCAACCTCGTCGTGCCCCGCCTGCCTCCGGGCACCGGGGTGCGCACCGTGGCCAACATCGCCGCCGTCCTCGCCTTGGTCGTGGTGGCGCGGGCGTACGGACTTCGCTGGGCGGAGCTCGGGGTCACCCGCTCCACGTGGCGGGCAGGTGTTCGCTGGGGCGCCGCGGCGTTCGCGGTGCTCGCCGCCGGCTACCTCGTAGTGCTCGCCGTCCCGGCGCTGCGAAGAGCACTGGAAGACCCGCGGGTGGAGGGGATGACGGCCGGTGCGCTGCTGCTGCGCGCCCTGCTGCTGATCCCTCTGGGCACCGTCCTGTGCGAGGAGGTCGCCTTCCGCGGGGTACTGCTGGCGCTGGCGTCTCGGGTGCTGACGTCGCGCCGCGCTCTCGGGGTCACCGCAGTGGTGTTCGGCCTGTGGCACGTCAGCTCGGCCCAGCGGCCGAGCGGACCGGGCGTCACACCGCTGCTGCAGGTCGCGTCGGTGGCCGGGACCGTCGCCTTCACGGGACTGGGTGGGCTGGTCTTGGGTTGGCTGCGGCAGCGCACGGGCAGCTTGCTCGCCCCCATGGGACTGCACCTGGGCACCAACAGCGTCGGACTGCTCGCCGCCGCAGCCGCAGCCGGCCTGGGCTGACCGGCTCCGGGAACCGGAGGGCACTCAAGCCAGGCGACTCGAGCCAGGCCACACGAAGCCTCACGCGGTGGCCCCTCAACGTCGGGGACCAACACGGCCCTCCTCGCTCAGGAGGCACCACTCCAAGGGACCCACTCGGCTGGACGAATCGACCGGGCGCTGCGCCGGCGCTTGGCGCAGCCATTGCGGCTGGCTGAGGACGGGTCCATAGGACCACGAAACCATCTACATTGGCGACGGCAGCAACGGCTTCGCTCGACGAGCTCTCTGCGGCGCGAACACCTGTACCGCGTGCCGCCTGCCGACCACTTCGTGGCCGCCCAGTAGTTCCTCTTCAAAGCGGCTCTACGACGTGGAACGTGGTGAGCGGCCTCGGATCCGTGTCGCTGCTGGAGTCTGCCAGGTCACCCCGCAGTGCAGAAGGAGTCGGAGTGGGTAGTTGGCGAAGTTGCGGAAGCCGAACC
>JALYMT010000142.1 GCA_030773555.1 Actinomycetota bacterium
GAGTCACAGTCCGCGAACAGCGGGTGAAACTGATGGTAGAGGCATTGCCGCCGTTTACTGGTTCTCTCCCGGCAGGATGTGATATCGGCCTCGCCACCACAGCAGCGGCCGGCCCTGGCGTTTGGGCAGGTCAAGGGCCAGGACCTCCCCCACCACGATGGTGTGGTCGCCACCCGGATGGAGCACACTCGTCCGGCACTCCAGCGTGGCCAGCGCGTCGTCGAGCAGGACCACGCCGGTCTCGGCACCCCGGTGGTGCGGCACCGAGTCGAGCTGGCCGTGCAGCGGGCGGCCCCGGGTGGACAGCCAGTCCGCCGCGGGCCGAGCGTGCTGGTCCAGCACCGAGACGCCCCACACGCCGGCCGCGGTCACCGCATCGTGGAAGCGGCCGTCCCGGTCGACGCAGAACAGCACGAGCAGCGGGTCCAGCGACACCGAGGTGAAGGCGTTCACCGTCATCGCGTGGTCGAGGCCCGCGGTGCGGGTCGTGACCACGGCGACGCCGGTGACGAAGCGCCCGACCGCGGCGCGAAAGGCGTCGGGGTCGGGCGGCACCCGGGAAACCTACGCGCAAGCTACGCGCGACGCTCCCGGCCCCGCTGCGGGAGCAGCGTGTACGGCGCGGTCAGCGTCATCCCGACGAGGAGCAGGCCACCGAACAACCAGACGTAGGAGAGCGTCCGGGCGGGCAGGACCACGTCGCCGCCGGGCCCGGGTGACAGCGACACCACCACGACCGCGAGCCAGCCGCTGGCCGTGGCGAGGGCACCCGCCCGCGAGGCGACGGCCAGCCCTCCGGCCGCGCAGGCCGCCACGGTGAGGACCAGGGCGACGACGACGCCGTAGGGCAGGGCGAGTGCACCCAGGGTGAGGCGCGCGGCCTGCAGGAACGTGCCGACCGCCCCGACCAGCGCCCCGAGCAGCACGAGGGCGAGGTAGGTGCCGGCTCGGTTCACCTGCTCAGCGTACGAGCGAGCGGTCGGGGCTCCCGGTCCTAGACCACGCCGGAGAACAGGTCGTCCTCGCGCCCGTCGCTGCCACGCTGGCCGAGCTGCCCCGCGGCGAGGCGGTAGTACTCCACGCCCCAGACCGCGTTGCCCAGATTGTTCGACAGCGCGAAGAACGGACCGTCGACGGTGATCTGGGTGGCGTGCGCCCGCATCGCGGCCAGCTTGGCGTCGACGTGCGCGACCGCGTCGACGCGGGTGCTGACCTGCTCGTCGGGGACCGCGAAGGGCATGTCGTCGGCGGACTCGACGCCGAAGAAGCTCGTCCCCGCCTGCTTCATGGCGGCGATGCCCTCCTCGATGACCGAGCGTGGCATCGTGTTGTAGTAGATCTTCGCGATGTCCCACGGCTCGCCCGTGCCGTACGCCGGGTCGGCGGCGAGCTCGGTGGCGCGGACCGCGACCCGGTGCGCCTGGATGTGGTCGGGGTGACCGTAGCCGCCGTTGTCGTCGTAGGTGACCAGCACCTGCGGGCGCACCTCGCGGATGACCGCCACCAGGTGCCCGGCGGCCTCGTCGAGGTCGGCCTGACAGAAGGCCTCGGGGCGGTCGTTGGTCGGGGTGCCCATCATCCCGGAGTCGCGGTAGCGCCCCGGGCCGCCGAGGAAGCGGAAGTCGCGCACCCCGAGGGCCTCCATCGCGGCCGCGAGCTCGTTGAGGCGGTGCAGGCCCAGCGCGTCCTCCTTGTCGGCGGCCAGGTGCGCCAGCCCGGGTACGAGGACCTCGCCCTCCTCCCCGAGCGTGCAGGTCACCAGCGTGACCGAGGCCCCCTCGGCGACGTACTTCGCCATCGTCGCGCCGTTGCCGATCGTCTCGTCGTCGGGATGGGCGTGCACGAGGAGCAGGCGCCGCGGGGCGTCGAGGGAGTCCATCTCGGCCTCGAGCTCCGGCTGCACCTCCTCGGCGAGGACGTCGACGAACTCGGCGGCCTCGTCGAGGACCGCCTGCTCGGGCGTGGCCAGCTCCTGCGGCTCGCGCTGCCCCGGACCGGGCCCCTCGGGAGTGATCGTCATGTCTCGTACGGTACGCGCGCGCAGGGGCAGGCCGCGCGGGGGGGAGCCTGGAAGGATTCGGCGCATGACCTCGCGCACCTCCGAGCCGATCGCCTCCTATCCCCGCCGCTCGGCGCGCACCCAGCGCTTCACCCTCGGCGCGCCCCGGGCGATCACCGTGTCCCCCGACGGCGCCCGGGTGGTGTTCCTCCGCACCCAGGGGGGCAGCGACCGGGCCGGCTGCCTCTGGCGCCTGGACGTCGCGACCGGCGAGGAGACGCTGATCGCCGACCCCGCGGCGCTGCTGGCGTCGGCCGACGAGGAGCTCTCCCCGCAGGAGCGCGCCCGCCGGGAGCGTACGCGGGAGGCCGGGGCCGGCGTCGTGGCCTACGCGACCGACGCCGACGCCCACGTGGCCGCATTCGCGCTCTCCGGGCGAGTCTTCGCCGCCGACCTGGTCGAGGGCATCACGGCGGAGCTGCCCGGCCCCGGGTCGGCCATCGACCCACGTCCCGACCCCACCGGGCGCGCCGTCGCGTACGTCGCCGCTGGCGCGCTGCGGGTGGTGGCGATCGACGGCACCCGGGACCGGGCCCTCGTCGAACCCGACGGCCGCGAGGTCACCTGGGGGCTGGCGGAGTTCGTCGCAGCGGAGGAGATGAGCCGCTACCGCGGCTACTGGTGGTCTCCCGACGGGCAGCGGCTGCTCGTCGCCCGCGTCGACGAGACCCCGGTGCAGCGCTGGCACATCTCCGACCCGGCGACGCCGGGGGTCGCGCCGACCGTCGTCGCCTATCCCGCGGCCGGCACGCCGAACGCCGAGGTCAGCCTGGCCCTGGTCGACCTGGGCGGCGAGCGCGTCGAGGTGCCCTGGGACCGCGAGCGCTTCCCGTACCTCGTCACCGTGCACTGGAGCCGCCACGGCAGACCGCTGCTGCTGGTGCAGTCGCGCGACCAGCGGGAGATGCAGGTCCTGGCGGTCGATCCCGCCGACGGGTCCACCTCGGTCCTGCGCGCGGATCGTGACCCCGCCTGGCTGGAGATCGTGCCCGGCGTGCCCGCGTGGCTGCCCGACGGCCGGCTGCTGTGGAGCGTCGACGATGCCGACACCCGTCGGCTCCTCCTCGGCGACGCGGTCGTCACCCCGCCGGGCCTCCAGGTCGCCGGGGTTGTCGACGTCGACGACCGCGGCGTGCTGGTGTCGGCGAGCGAGGAGCCCACCGAGAGCCACCTGTGGCACGTCGGCCTCGACGGTGCGCTGCAGCGGCTGACCGAGGCGCCGGGGCTGCACGCCGGACGGCGCGGCGGCGACGTGCTCGCCGTCTCCAGCAGCTCGCTCGAGGAGTCCGGGGCGCGGGTGCGGGTGCTGCGCGCTGGCGCGCCGGTCGCCGAGATCGCCTCTCTCGCCGAGGACCCGGGCTTCGCGCCCCAGGTCACCCTGCTGCGCGCCGGGCGGCGGGAGCTGCGCACCGCGGTGCTCTTCCCCACCGGCTGGCAGCCCGGCTCAGGCCGGCTGCCGGTGCTGATGGACCCGTACGGCGGCCCGCACGCGCTGCGGGTGGTGTCGGCGCGCAACGCGTACCTGTCGTCGCAGTGGTTCGCCGACCAGGGCTACGCGGTGGTCATCGCCGACGGGCGCGGCACGCCGAACCGCGGCCCCGCGTGGGAGCGGGCTGTCCACCTCGACCTCGCCGGGCCGGTGCTCGAGGACCAGGTCGACGCGCTGCACGCGGCGGCCGAACGCTTCGCCGACCTGGACCTGACCCGGGTGGGCATCCGCGGGTGGTCGTTCGGCGGCTACCTGGCCGCGCTCGCGGTTCTCCGGCGTCCCGACGTCTTCGCCGCCGCGATCGCCGGCGCCCCCGTGACCGATCTGGCGCTCTACGACACCCACTACACCGAGCGCTACCTCGGGCTGCCGCAGGAGCAGCCCGAGGTGTACGGGCAGTCGTCGCTGCTCGGTGACGCCGCCAAGCTCGAGCGGCCGCTGATGCTCATCCACGGGCTCGCCGACGACAACGTGGTCGCCGCGCACACGCTGCAGCTGTCGTCGGCGCTGCTGGCCGCCGGCCGGCCGCACACGGTGCTGCCACTCTCGGGCGTCACCCACATGACCCCCCAGGAGGTCGTCGCGGAGAACCTGCTGCTCCTCCAGGTCGACTTCCTCCGCACCCACCTCAAAGCGTGATCGAGCCTGTCTCATAAACGCCTCTGGCGTTGAGGACACCTCAATATGTAGGGCTGTGGGTCACACGCACGCCCCCATGTTGTGGGGGTTGCGGTCAGCACACCGTTTGTGAGACAGGCTCGATCGTGCACTTCTCGCGCTGATCATGCACCTCCCCCCACACCGCGCCTTCGCCTGACCGCGACGGGGAGCCCGACCGCCCCGAACGGGTCCGCCCGCTGTCAAGATCGATGATTAAGGTGCAGATGTGCAGTCGACTGCGTTTTGCCACCCAAAACGGCGATCTTCGTCGCAGCGGCGAGCGACGGCCACGCCATCTGCCGCATCATCCACTTCTCGCGGTGATCATGCATTTCCGGTGTTGATGATGCAGTTCCTGCGTCCGGAGCGGCGTTGCAGGAGGGGTACGGTGGCGCACCCGGACGGCGGTGAAGGATCGCTGAGGCTCGCAGGAGAACGGTGAGCGCAGAGACCAGCAGGGCACTCGGCTGGGTGGTTGCACGGGCTGCTGACCGTGAGGCAGCCGGCCTCCGTCGGCGTCTGCGCCCCCGCGATCCGGTCGGTGACGGCTCGCTCGACCTCGCCTCCAACGACTACCTCGACCTCACGCGCCACCCACTGGTCACGGAGGCGGCGGTTGCGGCGGTGCGCGCATGGGGGGCGGGAGCGACGGGCTCCCGGTTGGTCACCGGATCCACCCGACTGCACGCCGATCTCGAGCGCGAACTTGCCGACCTGATGGGCTGGGAGGCCGGTTTGGTGTTCTCCTCCGGCTATCTGGCTAACCTCTGTGCGCTGACGGCGCTTGCCGGACCCGGCGACCTGGTCGTCTCCGACGCTGGCAACCACGCCTCGATCATCGACGCTTGCCGCCTGACCCGGGCGCGGGTCGCCGTCGTGCCACATCGGGACGTGGCCGCCGTCGAAGCCGCGCTCGTGTCACGACACGAGGCGCGCGCAATCGTCGTCACC
>JALYMT010000143.1 GCA_030773555.1 Actinomycetota bacterium
CATCCCGGGTCCCTCGGCTTCCGCGCCGGCACCGGGCAACGCGCCGAGCGGCCCGGCCACGGGCCCGGGAGGCGCCACCACCGGCCCGGCCGGCCGGCCCGACGGGCAGCTCAGCGTGCCCGTCTACTACGTGCGGGACGAGGCCGGATCCGCCCGGCTGTTCCGCGAGTTCCACCGCGTGCCCGAGCGTCCCGAGCGCCCGGCGGTGAGCGCACTGACCGAGATGCTCGACGGCACCCGGGCTCTCGACCCTGACTACCGCTCCCCCTGGCCCGCTGGCGCCCGGGTCGCCTCGTACGAGCGCGCCGGCGACCTCGCCACGGTGCGGCTGACCGGTGCGGGACGCCCGGACGAGCTCGCGCTGCAGCAGCTCGTGCACACCGTCACCGCCGCCGACGAGGGCGTCGCCCGGGTGGCCGTCCAGCTCGACGGCCGCCCTGCCGGCGCGCCGCTCACCCGAGCCGACAGGGCCAGCACCCTCGGCCGGATCTGGCTCACCGACCCGCAGGAGGGCCAGACCGTCGGGCGGAAGCTGCGCCTTACGGGCGAGGCCACCGTCGAGGAGGCCACCGTGCGCTGGCAGGTGCTGCGCGGCACGCAGGTCGTCAAGGACGGCTTCACCACCGCGAGCGAGGGCGCGCCGGGGCGGGGCCGCTGGTCCGCCGACATCGAGCTGGCCGAGTCGGGCACCTACGTCCTGCGGGTGTACGCGTCGACGGGTGAGGACGGGTCGGCGCGCTTGGAGGAGACGCGGACCGTCCGGGTCCGGTGACCCGGGCGCGTCAGCTGACGCTGGGCAGCTCCGGCGCCCGCCGCCGCTCGTACGCGGTGATCGCCTCCTCGTGGCGCAGCGTCAGGGCGATGTCGTCGAGCCCCTCGAGCAGCCGCCAGGCCGTGTAGTCGTCGAGGTCGAAGCCGGCGTCGACCGCGCCGGCCCGCACCCGGCGGCCCGGCAGGTCGACGCGCACCGCGACGTCGGGGGCGCGCTCGATCTGCTCCCACAGCGCCACCACCACCGGCTCGGGAACGGTGACCGTGAGCAGGCCGCCGGTGAGGGCGTTGCCGCGGAAGATGTCGCCGAAGCGCGGGGAGATGACCACGCGGAAGCCGGCATCCTGCAGCGCCCACACCGCATGCTCCCGCGAGGAGCCGGTGCCGAAGTCGGGCCCGGCGACCAGCACGGTCGCCCCGGCGTACTCCGGCTGCTCGAGCACGAATCCGGGCTCGCTGCGCCAGCCGGCGAACAGCGCGTCGGCGAAGCCGGTGCGGCTGACCCGCCGCAGAAAGACGGCGGGGATGATCTGGTCGGTGTCGACGTTGCTGCGGCGCAGCGGCACGCCGCGGCCCTCGAAGCTGATCGGAAAGCGCTCCATCACGCCCTCGCGGGGGCGGGCAGGTCGGCTGGAGCGGCCAGGCGGCCGGTGACCGCGGTCGCCGCCGCAACGGCCGGGGACACCAGGTGGGTGCGGGCACCCTTGCCCTGGCGGCCCTCGAAGTTGCGGTTCGAGGTCGAGGCGCTGCGCTGACCTGGGGCCAGGGAGTCGGCGTTCATGCCGAGGCACATCGAGCAGCCGGGGCGACGCCACTCGGCGCCCGCGGCGGTCAGCACCTCGTCGAGCCCCTCGGCCTCGGCCTGCGCGCGGACCCCGGCCGAGCCGGGCACCACGAGCAGGCGCACCCCGTCGGCAACCCGGCGGCCCTGCAGCACCGCGGCCACCTCGCGGAGGTCCTCGATGCGGCCGTTGGTGCAGGAGCCGACGAAGACGGCGTCGACGCCGACCTCGCGCAGCGGGGTGCCGGGCTCGAGCGCCATGTAGGTCAGGGCACGCTCCGCGGCCAGCCGCGCCGCCTCGTCGGGGAAGTCGGCCGGATCGGGCACCCGCTCGCCCAGCGGGAGCGCCTGCCCGGGGTTGGTCCCCCAGGTGACGAAGGGGGTCAGCTCGGCGGCGTCGAGCACGACCTCACGGTCGAAGGCGGCGTCGTCGTCGGTACGGAGCGCGCGCCAGCGCTCGACCGCTGCCTCCCACGCCGCACCCGTCGGCGCGTACGGCCGGCCCTGCACGTAGGCGAACGTCGTCTCGTCGGGGGCGACCATGCCGGCCCGGGCGCCCGCCTCGATCGACATGTTGCACAGGGTCATCCGCGCCTCCATCGACAGCGCGCGGACCGCCTCGCCGCGGTACTCGATGACGTACCCCTGCCCGCCGGCCGTGCCGATGCGGGCGATGACCGCGAGGATCAGGTCCTTGGCGGTCACGCCCGCGGGCAGGCGCCCCTCGACCGTGACCGCCATCGTCTTGAAGGGGCGCAGCGGCAGGGCCTGCGTGGCGAGCACGTGCTCGACCTCACTGGTGCCGATGCCGAAGGCCAGGGCCCCGAAGGCGCCGTGGGTGGAGGTGTGGCTGTCGCCGCAGACGATGGTCATGCCCGGCTGGGTGAGGCCCAGCTCGGGCCCGATGACGTGCACGATCCCCTGCCCCGGGGTGCCCATGGGGTGCAGGCGGACGCCGAACTCCTCGCAGTTGCGCCGCAGCGTCTCCAGCTGCGTGCGGGACACCGGGTCGAGGACGAGGGAGGTTGGCGCGCCCCCGGGCGGGACCGGGCCGGGCGGCAGCTCGTCGGTGGGGACGTTGTGGTCCTCGGTCGCGAGGGTGAGGTCGGGCCGGCGCACCGGACGCCCCGCGAGCCGCAGCCCGTCGAAGGCCTGGGGGCTGGTCACCTCGTGCAGGAGGTGGAGGTCGATGTAGAGGAGGTCGGGTTCGCCCTCGGTCGACCGCACGACGTGCGACTCCCACACCTTCTCGGCGAGCGTGCCGCCCATGCCGTTCCCCCTTCAGCCGGCTCGGCTTGCCGTCTCGCCTGTCGAGACGGCAGTATCAGGACGTGGACAAGAGTAGTGGGGTCGGCGTGGTTGACAAGACCGCGAGCGTCCTCGGAGCGCTGGAGCGCGGGCCGACGAGCCTCGCCGGGCTCGTCGCCTCGACCGGGCTGGCCCGCCCCACCGCCCACCGGCTGGCGGTCGCCCTCGAGCACCACGGCCTGGTCGCCCGCGACGCCGAGGGCCGGTTCGTGCTCGGGCCCCGGCTCGGGGAGCTGGCCGCGGCCACCGGCGCCGACCGGCTGCTGAGCGCCGCCGCCCCCGTGATGGCCGCCCTGCGCGACACCACCGGCGAGAGCGTGCAGCTCTATCGCCGCCAGGGCGGCGTGCGGGTCTGCGTCGCGGCTGCCGAACGACCCGCCGGCCTGCGCGACACCGTGCCGGTGGGCACCGCGCTCACCATGGCGGCGGGCTCGGCCGCCCAGATCCTGCTCGCCTGGGACGACGCGGAGCGCCTGCACCGCGAGCTGCAGGGCGCGCGCTTCAGCGCGCAGACCCTGGCGGGCGTACGCCGCCGCGGCTGGGCACAGAGCGTCGGTGAGCGCGAGCAGGGCGTTGCCTCGGTGTCGGCGCCGGTGCACGGCGCGGGCGGGCGGGTGGTCGCCGCGCTGTCGGTGTCGGGCCCGATCGGACGCCTGGGCCGCTCCCCCGGCCGGGTGCACGCGCCCGCGGTGGTCACGGCCGCGGGCCGGCTGGGGGAGTCGGCCCGCACCGGCTGAGCGCCGCGAGCCCGCGCATAGGCTGAGCGGATCGGGATCGGGTGGTGCCGCCGACTCCATCGAACGGGGAGTGGCCGGTGAGTGAGCAAGCACGCAGCCGAGCAGGGGGCGGGTCAGGTGACGTCGTCGGCGGAGAACGGGGCGTCCCCGGCCGGTGACATCCTGGCGCGAGATCTCGCCGATGTCGCGCGCCTGCTGGAGCACCAGGACGATCCCGAGGCCGCGCTGCAGGCGGTCGTCAGCTCCGCGATCGCCCTGGTCCCGGGCGCGGAGGAGGGGTCGATCAGCGTCGTCACGGGCCGGCGAACCGTCGAGTCCCGGGCCGCCTCGAGCGACCTGCCCCGCCGGGTCGACGCGCTGCAGGCGGAGACCGGCGAGGGACCGTGCCTGGACGCCGTCTACGACCAGCGGACCGTGACGGTGCCGGATCTGCGCAGCGAGCAGCGGTGGCCGCGCTTCTCCCGCCAGGCGCTGCAGGCAGGGGCGGGGAGCATGCTGTCGTTCCAGCTCTACGTCGAGGGCGACAACCTCGGGGCGCTGAACCTCTACAACTCGAAGCCGGACGCCTTCGACGAGGAGTCCGAGCACGTGGGGTCGCTCTTCGCCGCGCACGCCGCCGTCGCCTTCGCCACCGTGCAGAAGCAGGACCAGTACCAGCAGGCAATGACCACCCGCGACCTGATCGCCAGGCCAAGGGCATCCTGATGGAGCGCTACACGATCGACGGTGACCAGGCGTTCCGCGTCCTGGTCAGATACAGCCAGAACGCCAACCGGAAGCTGCGCGAGGTCGCCGACGAGCTGGTCCGGACCCGGAAGCTGACCGATGCCCGGGGATGAGGCCCGTCGAGCGGCTATGCTGCGCCTCGTGCAGCTTCGTGCCGAGTTTCGCTACGGCCCCTGGCCCGGAGTCCTCCGGACGGGTGGCCGGTCGAGGCGCGAGCCGCGCAGCTGAGACCGCATCCGCTTCCGACGAGCCCCGGGCCCCGGCCCGGGGCTCGTTGCCGTTCCGGGCGTCTGTTCGCCCCCGCCCCACTGTCCCTTCCCCGAGGAGCACGACATGGTCGTCGTCATGAGCACCGAGGCAAGCACGAGCGACGTCGACGACGTCGTCGCCCGAATCCAGCAGGCGGGCGGCTCGGCCTTTGTCAGCCGGGGCGTCAGCCGGACGATCATCGGGCTGGTCGGCGACGTCGACCTCTTCGCCTCCCTCGACCTGCGGGCCATGCCCGGCGTCAGCGACGTCGTCCGGATCTCCACCCCCTACAAGCTGGTGTCGCGCCAGCACCACCCCGAGATGACCACGGTGTACGTCCGGGGCGTGCCCGTCGGGCCCGACACCTTCACCCTGATCGCCGGCCCCTGCGCGGTGGAGAGCGAGCAGCAGACCCTCGAGGCGGCCGAGATGGCCCAGGGCGCGGGCGCGACCCTGCTGCGGGGCGGCGCCTTCAAGCCCCGCACCTCGCCCTACGCCTTCCAGGGCCTCGGGGAGCGCGGCCTGCGCATCCTGGCCGACGTCGGCGCCCGCACCGGCATGCCCGTCGTCACCGAGGTGGTCGACGCCGCCGACGTGGCCCTGGTCGCCGAGTACGCCGACATGCTGCAGATCGGCACCCGCAACATGCAGAACTTCGCCCTGCTGCAGGCCGTCGGCGCGGCCGGCAAGCCGGTGCTGCTCAAGCGGGGCCTGCAGGCGACGATCGAGGAGTGGCTGATGGCCGCCGAGTACGTCGCCCAGCGGGGCAACCTCGACGTCGTGCTCTGCGAGCGGGGCATCCGCACGTTCGAGACCGCGACCCGCAATACCCTCGACATCAGCGCCGTCCCGGTCGCGCACGCCCTGTCGCACCTGCCGGTCATCGTCGACCCCTCGCACTCCGGGGGGCGCCGCGACCTCGTGCTGCCGCTCACCCGGGCGTCGATCGCGGTCGGCGCCGACGGGGTCATCGTCGATGTGCACCCCGCTCCCGAGACCGCACGCTGCGACGGGCCGCAGGCACTCGTCGACGCCGACCTGCACGCCCTCGCCGAGGCCGTCCGGGTGCTGCCGCCGCTGCTGGGACGGGCGCCGGTCGCCGTACCCGTGTCGTGATCGGCCGCTACGCCTATCTGGGGCCGGCGGGCACGTTCACCGAGGCCGCGCTGCACACGCTGCCGGGGGTCGAGGACGCGGCCCTGGATCCCCGACCCAGCGTCGCGGCCGCCTTCGAGGCCGTGCGGTGCGGCGAAGCCGAGGCCGCGCTCGTGCCGCTGGAGAACTCGGTGGAGGGCTCGGTCGCGGCGACGCTCGACGAGCTCGCCTGCCGGGCGCCCCTGCAGATCGTCCGCGAGGTGCTGCTGCCGGTGCGCCTCGCTCTCCTCGCCCGCGCCGGCACCGCCCTGCACGCGATTCGCTGCCTGCTCAGCCACCCGCACGCGGCGGCGCAGTGCCGCGGCTACCTCTCCCGGCACCTCCCCGAGGTCGACGTGCTGCCCGCGCTGTCGACCGCTGCGGCCGCGGCGGCGGTGGCGGAGGGCCTGCCGCCCTACGACGCGGCCATCGCCGCACCCCTGGCCGCGCAGCGCTACGGGCTCGTGGTGCTCGCCGACGACGTCGGCGACCGATCCGACGCCGTCACCCGCTTCATCCTCGTCCGCCGGCCCGGCCCGCCGCCGCCACCCACCGGCGCCGACCGCACCACGCTCGTCTTCGTCAGCGACGACCGCCCGGGCGCCCTGGTGAGCATCCTGGCCGAGTTCGCCCGCCGCGGGGTCAACCTCACCCGGCTGGAGTCGCGGCCGACGGGCGAGCGGCTGGGTGCGTACAGCTTCTCCATGGACTGCGACGGTCACGTCGAGGAGCGCGCGCTGCAGGCCGCCATCGTGGAGCTGCAGGGCCAGGGCACGGAGATCCGCGTCCTGGGCTCCTATCCCCGGGCCGGGTGACGCCGCCGCGGCCCCTGCTCGGGCGATCGCGGACGGATTCGTACAGCCGACGTACGAGTCCTTCCGCGCTGCGGCAGTTTCGGTGGTGAGGGGCCTCGTCGTGGCCCACCCGGACCCAAGATCGCGAGTTTGGGTGGGAAAGCGCAGTGGTCTGCGTTCTGCCACCCAAACTGGCGATCTTGCCGCCCGTGGCGCCTCCGCCGCCGGGGTTGCTAGGGTGCTCGCCATGGCGCGCGGGCTCCTGCTTAGCCGCCGCAGCGGGGCCTAGCAGCGTCGGCTCCCCGTTGCGGGAGCTCGTCGTGTGCCGGCCGCCCCGTCGGGCCGCGAGCCCACCAGTCCAGGAGCCTCGACCCTCATGGCCCAGCAGTCCTCCGGCATGCCGTTCTCCCGCTACCGGCCCTTTCCCCCGATCGACCTGCCCGAGCGCAGCTGGCCCGACCGGACGATCGCCGCCGCCCCGCAGTGGTGCAGTGTCGACCTGCGCGACGGCAATCAGGCCCTGCTCGACCCGATGAGTCCCGGGCGCAAGCTGCGCATGTTCGACCTGCTGCTGCGGCTCGGCTACAAGGAGATCGAGGTCGGCTTCCCCGCCGCCAGCCAGACCGACTTCGACTTCGTGCGTGCCCTTGTCGAGCAGGACCTGGTGCCCGACGACGTCACCATCCAGGTGCTCACCCAGGCGCGCGAAGGGCTGATCGAGCGCACCGTCGAGTCGCTCGTCGGCTTCCGTGGCACCGCGTTGATTCACCTCTACAACTCCACGTCCACGCTGCAGCGGCACGTCGTCTTCGGCCTCGACCGGGCCGGCATCCGCGACATCGGGGTGCGCGGAGCGCAGTGGTGCGCGAAGTACGCCGAGTCGATGCTTCCCGGCACCGACGTGCGCTGGCAGTACAGCCCCGAGTCGTTCACCGGCACCGAGCTCGACTATGCGGTCGAGGTCTGCGAGGCCGTCATGGACGTCTGGGCGCCGACCCCCGAGCGGCCGACGGTGATCAACCTCCCGGCGACGGTGGAAATGGCCACGCCCAACGTCTACGCCGACTCCATCGAGTGGGTCGGGCGTGCCTTCACGTCGTCGGGCCGCCGCGAGGCCGTCGTGCTGTCGCTGCACCCGCACAACGACCGCGGCACCGCCGTGGCCGCCGCCGAGCTGGGCCTGATGGCCGGCGCCGACCGCATCGAGGGCTGCCTGTTCGGCAACGGCGAGCGCACCGGCAACGTCGACCTGGTCACCCTGGCGCTCAACCTCTTCAGCCAGGGCATCGACCCGATGGTCGACTTCTCCGACATCGACGAGGTGCGTCGCGCGGTCGAGTACTGCAACTCGCTGCCCGTGCACCCCCGCCACCCGTACGGCGGGGAGCTCGTCTACACCGCGTTCTCCGGCTCCCACCAGGACGCCATCAAGAAGGGCCTCGAGGCCCTCGAACGCGACGCGGCCGACCTGCCCGGCGGAGTCGCGGCCGCGCCGTGGGAGGTGCCGTATCTGCCCATCGACCCGAAGGACGTCGGGCGCTCGTACGAGGCCGTGATCCGGGTCAACAGCCAGTCCGGCAAGGGCGGCGTCGCCTACATCATGAAGGCCGAGCACGGGCTCGACCTGCCGCGCCGCCTGCAGGTGGAGTTCAGCTCGGTCGTGCAGCGGCACACCGACGACGCGGGCGGGGAGGTCACTCCCGAGGAGATGTGGCGGGTGTTCAGCGCCGAGTACCTCGACCGGTCCAACCCGCTCGAGCTCCTCTCCTACGACCCCTCGGCCGGCTTCATCGTCCGGCTCGAGGGCCGGGAGCAGGTGCTGGCCGGCTCCGGTAACGGGCCGATCGCGGCCTTCGTCGACGCGCTGGCAGGTGTCGGCACCGACGTGCGCGTGCTCGACTACTCCGAGCACGCCGTCTCCGCCGGCGCGGATGCCCGCGCGGCTGCCTACGTCGAGGTGGCCACGGGTGACCGGGTGCTGTGGGGCGTGGGGCTCGACGCCAACATCGTGCTCGCGTCGCTGCGGGCCGTCGCGAGCGCGGTCGACCGCTCCCGCGCTGCCTGAGCGGGGCCCGTCGGCCGCGGAGCTGCGCGGCGCCCGTCGGCGGTTATGTCCTCGGCGCTCGAGGCGCGCCGGAAATCCGGGCGCGTCACTTGACGACAGCCCCACGGCCGGGACGCTCCCCCCTGGAGGTGGACCTAGGAAAGCGCCTCGAGAGCTGGCGACAGGAACGGCGAGGCGGGCCGGGACGGTCGCGGGCCGCCGCCATGGAAGGTGCACGGTCGATGACCGCTGCGATTCCCGGCGGCGAATATGTCGTCAGCGCTCAAGGCGGCGGAAACCGGGGTGACCGGCTACCGGTCGTCACCCGGCGTGCCGCCTCGCGGCGAACTGCGCGGGCTCAGGCGCCGGTGAGGCGGGCGAGCAGCGCGTCGCTGACCTCGCGGGTCCGGCGGGCCGACGACGGCCGGGCGGCCAGGTCGGCGGCGACGGCCTGCTCGACGCGGGCGGCCGCGGCGGAGCACCCGACATGCTCGAGCAGCAGCGCCACCGAGAGCACCGTGGCGGTCGGGTCGGCGACGCCCTGCCCGGCGATGTCGGGAGCGGAGCCGTGCACCGGCTCGAACATCGACGGGTTCGCCCGGCTCGGGTCGAGGTTGCCGCTGGCGGCCAGGCCGATGCCGCCCGCGATCATCGCGCCGACATCGGTGAGGATGTCGCCGAAGAGGTTGTCGGTGACCACGACGTCGAAGCGGCCCGGATCGGACACGAGGTACATGGCGGCGGCGTCGGCGTGGGCGTAGTCCACGGTGACGCTCGCGTACTCCTCGCCCACGGCGGCGACCGTACGAGCCCACAGGTCGCCGGCGTGCACCAGGACGTTGGTCTTGTGCACCAGCGTGAGCCGGCTTCGGGGGCGAGACGCGGCCCGCTCGAAGGCGTAGCGGACGACCCGCTCCACCCCGTAGGCGGTGTTGATGCTCTCCTCGGTGGCCACCTCGTGGGGGGTGCCGCGGCGCAGCGCGCCGCCTGCACCGGAGTACGGGCCCTCGGTGCCCTCGCGGATGACGACCAGGTCGATGCCCTCGGGTTCGACTCCCGCCAGCGGCGTGGGAACACCCGGATAGAGCCGCACCGGACGCAAGTTGACCGCGTGGTCGAGGGCGAAGCGCAGCCGCAGCAGCAGGCCCCGCTCGAGCACTCCCGAGGGGACCGACGGGTCGCCGACCGCGCCGAGCAGGATCGCATCGTGCTCGCGCAGCTCGTCGAGCACGCGGTCGGGCAGCGTCTCCCCCGTCGCGTGCCAGCGGCGGGCGCCGAGGTCGTACTCGGTGGTGTCCACCTTGACGCCGTCGGGGCTGGTGGCGGCCTCGAGCACCCGCAGCCCCTCGGCCACGACCTCGGGCCCGATGCCGTCCCCCGGGACGACGGCGAGCCGGAGCCGCTCCGGCGGGTTCAGTTGCGGCCGTCCGCGTTAGCGGTGGAGTCGGCGGTCCAGCCCGCGGCCGAGCGTTCCCGCTGGTCCTCGAGCGGGGCCGCCGTGTCTCGGCGGTCCAGGCTGGTCTGCAGGGCCTCGTAGGCCTGCTGGCGGGGGTCGTCCATGGCGGGTCTCCTCGGATCGGTCGGGCGCAACGGTGGGGTGGCCGGGTCTAGGCGGTGGACAGGATGGCGGGACGCTGCCGGCCGCTCACCTCCCGACTCGGCCAGTGGGGGTCGGCGGTGAGCACCTCGACGCCCGCGGCGCCCGCGAGCACGGTGTCCTCGACCTTGAGCGCGGGGACGCTCGGGTTCCAGGCGAAGGCCTGCCGGTCCTCCACCGGCTCCGAGCAGGCCGGGCGGGCCACGTGGTCGCGCGAGAGGTAGCCCGTGGGCCCGCCCTGGTGGTGGCGGCGCCACTCGTCGGCGGCGAAGCCGGCCGCCGCGTACGCGCCGGTGCCCGCCGCGAGCACCGACGCGACCGGCACGTCGGGGCGCAGCGCGTCGAGACAGGCCGCCTCGACCCGGAGCAGCCGACCGTAGGCCTCGTCGAGCTCGGAGGGCAGGGGCGCGAGGGCGACGAAGCGGGTGAGGTTCGCGTACAGCCCGTGTCGGCGAGCGCAGGTGACGAGCATGGCGATCCCGCCCAGGGGCGCGGTGGTCGGCAGCGGATGCCGCCAGCGGGCACCGCGCTCCTCGCCGGCCACCAGCAGGAGCACCGGGTCGATGTCGCGCTCCAGCAGGGCCGCAGCCAATCGACCGGCGGCGGCGTACTCGCTGTCGCGGGACGACACCGCCGAGCAGGCCGCCGTCATCGCCGCCGCCGCGTCCCGGCCGAGCGCCCGGTAGCGCTCCACCTCGGTCGGGGTCAGCGACCGGCGGGTGGCCTCCAGCGCGCCCGCGCAGTCGCGGACCCCGGGCCGGGCCACGTCGTCACCCACCCGCTCGCCGACGGGCAGGGCCGCCACGACATCGTCGGTCCACGGCAGCACGTGCAGCGCAGCCCCCCCACCGAGCAGGCCGGCGAGCTCCTCCTCCTGCAGCCGGCCGGCCTCGATCTCGTCGGTGAGCACCGTCTCGCCGTCGCGGGTGACGACCACCGCGGCCACCCCGACCGGTGCGTCGACCAGGACATGGGTACGGCCACCGCCCGACCACCAGGCGACGTTGGGCGGAGAGCGCAGCACCAGCGCGTCGAGACCCTCCGCGTCGAGCAGGGCGTCCAGCCGGGCGCGCTTGATGCGGCGCTCCTCGTAGCCGCTCACCCCTGCCACTGTTCGCCGTCGTCGATCCAGCTCATCATCGAGCGCAGTCGGGCGCCGACCTGCTCGATCTGGTGCTCGCGGCCCTGCTCGGCGTACTTGCGGTAGTTCGGCAGGCCGGCGTCGTACTCGGCCATCCACTCCCGGGCGAAGGTGCCGTCGCGCACCTCGCCGAGGATGGCGCGCATCTCCTGGCGGGTGCGCTCGTCGACGACGCGGGGCCCGCGGGTGTAGTCGCCGTACTCCGCGGTCTCCGAGACCGACCAGCGCATCTTGTTCAGCCCGCCCTCGTATATGAGGTCGACGATGAGCTTCAGCTCGTGCAGGCACTCGAAGTAGGCGACCTCGGGCTGGTAGCCGGCCTCGACCAGGGTCTCGAACCCGGTCTGCACCAGCGAGGACAGCCCACCGCAGAGCACCGCCTGCTCACCGAACAGGTCGGTCTCGGTCTCCTCGGCGAACGTGGTCTTCAGCGCGCCCGCCCGGGTGCCGCCGATCCCCCGGGCGTAGGAGAGCGCGAGGTCCCACGCCGAGCCGGTGGCGTCCTGCTCGACGGCGACGAGCACGGGCACCCCCTTGCCGTCGACGAACTGACGGCGGACGAGGTGCCCCGGGCCCTTGGGGGCGACCATGCACACGTCGACGCCGGCGGGCGGGCGAATCAGGTCGAAGCGGATGTTGAGCCCGTGGCCGAAGAACAGGGCGTCGCCGTCGACCAGGTTGGGCGCGATCGCCTCCGCGTAGAGGCTGCGCTGCACCGGGTCCGGGGCGAGCACCATGACCAGGTCCGCCTCCTCGCACGCCTCCGCGGGCGCGGCGACGCACAGGCCCTCGGCCTCGGCCTTCGCCCGGCTGCCGGAGCCCGGCGGCAGCCCGACGCGCACGTCGACCCCGGAGTCGCGCAGGGACAGTGCGTGCGCGTGCCCCTGGCTGCCGTAGCCCAGCACCGCGACGTGCCGGTTCTGGATGACGCCGAGGTCGGCGTCGTCGTCGTAGTACATCTCGGCCATCGAGGTCTCCTGGGACAAGGGTCGTACGGGGATGTCGGCGCGGACGAGAGGGATCAAGCGCTGCGCTCGATCGCGCGAACCGGGCGATCGGGCAGGCCGCGGGAGCCGCGGGCCATCGCCACCACCCCCGACTGCGCGAGCTCCTTGATGCCGAACGGCTCGAGGGCCGCGAGCAGCGCCGAGAGCTTCTCAGGGCTGCCGGTGGCCTCGATGGTGAGGGCGTCGGCCGCCACGTCGACGACGTGGGCGCGGAACAGCTGCACCGTCTCGAGCACCGAGGTGCGCACGGCCATCGGCGCGTGCACCTTGACGAGCAGCAGCTCGCGTTGCACCGAGGAGGCCGGCTCGAGCTCGGAGATCTTCAGCACGTTCACGAGCTTGTGCAGCTGCTTGGTGACCTGCTCCAGCGGCAGGGTGTCGACGTTGACCACGATGGTCATCCGAGACACGTCGGGCCGCTCGGTCGGCCCGACCGCCAGGGAGTCGATGTTGAAGCCGCGCCGGCTGAACAGCGACGCGATGCGCGCCAGCACACTCGGCTTGTTCTCCACGAGCACCGACAGCGTGTGGGTCCTCACAGGCCCGTCTCCCCCAGCTCGCAGTCCCAGTCCGGCGCCACGCCGCGGGCGTACTGGATGTCGTCGTTGCTGGTGCCGGCCGCGACCATCGGCCACACCATCGCGTCCTGGTAGACGCCGAAGTCGACGACGACCGGACGGTCGTCGACGGCCATGGCCTCCTCGACGGTGGCGTCGACGTCCTCGGCCTTGTCGCAGCGCAGGCCGACGCAGCCGTACGCCTCGGCGAGCCGGGCGAAGTCGGGGATGCGGCGCGAGGCGAGGTCGGTGTTGGAGTAGCGGCCCTCGTAGAAGAGGGTCTGCCACTGGCGTACCATGCCCAGGCTGCCGTTGTTGATCACCGCCACCTTGATCGGGATGCCGGCGATCGCGCAGGTCGCGAGCTCCTGGTTGGTCATCTGGAAGCAGCCGTCGCCGTCGATGGCCCACACGGTGGCCTCGGGCCGCCCGACCTTGGCCCCCATCGCCGCGGGCACCGCGTAGCCCATCGTGCCGAGGCCCCCGGAGTTCAGCCAGGTGTAGGGCTGCTCGTACGAGATGAACTGCGCCGCCCACATCTGGTGCTGGCCGACGCCGGAGACGTAGACCGCCTCGGGCCCCGCGATCGCCCCGATGCGCTCGATGACGTACTGCGGGGCGAGGCTGCCGTCCTCAGGCATGTCGTAGCCCAGCGGGTAGGTCCGGCGCCAGCCGTCGAGCTGGCGCCACCAGGCAGCCAGGTCGGGGACGCGGCCGGCGGCGTGCTCCGCGTGCAGCGCGGCGGTGAGGTCGGCGATCGTCTCGCGGCAGTCGCCCACGATCGGCACGTCGGCGCGGCGGTTCTTGGAGATCTCGGCGGGGTCGATGTCGGCGTGGATGACGGCCGCGCCGGGCGCGAAGCTCGACAGCTTGCCGGTGACCCGGTCGTCGAAGCGGGCGCCGAGCGCGACGATCACGTCGGCGCGCTGCAGGGCGGCGACCGCCCCCACCGAGCCGTGCATGCCGGGCATGCCGAGGTGCTGCGGGGAACTGTCGGGGAAGGCGCCGCGGGCCATCAGGGTCGTCACGACGGGGGCCCCGGTCACCTCGGCCAGCGCGCGCAGCTCGGCGCTGGCCCGGGCCTTGAGCACGCCGCCGCCGACGTAGAGCACGGGCCGGCGGGCGCTGCTGAGCAGGCGGGCGGCCTCGCGGACCTGCCGGCTGGAGGGCCGGGTGACCGGACGGTAGCCGGGGAGGTCGAGCGTGGGGGGCCAGGCGTACGAGGTGCTGGCCTGCAGGGCGTCCTTGGAGATGTCGACGAGCACCGGCCCGGGTCGCCCGGTGCCGGCGAGGTGGAAGGCCTCGGCGACCGTCTGCGGGATCTCGGCGGCGTCGGTGACCAGGAAGCTGTGCTTGGTGATCGGCATCGTGATGCCGCGGATGTCGGCCTCCTGGAAGGCGTCGGTGCCGATCGCCGAGCTCGGCACCTGCCCGGTGATCGCCACCATGGGCACGGAGTCCATGTGGGCGTCGGCGATCGGCGTCACCAGGTTCGTCGCGCCCGGCCCCGAGGTCGCCATGCAGACCCCGACACGCCCGGTCACCTGCGCGTAGCCCTCGGCGGCGTGCCCCGCGCCCTGCTCGTGGCGCACCAGGACGTGGCGGACCTTGGTGGAGTCGAGCAGCGGGTCGTAGGCCGGCAGGATCGCCCCGCCGGGGATGCCGAAGACGACGTCGACGCCGACGGCCTCGAGCGACCGGATGAGCGACTGCGCTCCGGTGACCTGCTCGCTCACGGTGCTGCCTCTTTCTCTGCAGGGATCGTGCTTCTCTGCGGGGATCGTGCTAGGGACGTGCGGCCAACAAAAAACCCCCGGCCCGGAGAGGGACGAGGGGTGCGCGCGAGCCGGCGTGCGGATTCAGCTCACGCGCACGCTAAGTACGAGAATCTCGAGGGCGAGTGGCCGGGTCACGGCGGCAACGCTGCCCCGCCGACCCGCCGCATGTCAAGTGCCGGAGGGTCCATCTCAGCATGCGGATGACGCACCGTCCCGGGCGTGGCCCGTTTCAAAGTGCCAGCACCAGACGCAGGGCCGCCTCGACCTGCCTCAACTCGTCGTAGGAGAGGCGGCCCACGGCCGCTCCGAGGCGTCCTGGGTCGACGGCCGTGGTCTGCTCAGCCAGGACCCGGGTGACCTGGCTGTGGATCTCCACCTCCGGCCGGAAGCTGGCCGGGCGTGCCGAGGTCGACGTGGGCGCCACCAGCCAAGTGGACAGGGGTAGCGGATCGGACTGCACGACGACGGCGTAGCGCGAGCCGGACTGCTCGTGCCCACGGGTCTCCCGAGGAGCTCGGAGCCGGTAGACCTCACCACGCACGCAACGTCTCCATGTCGCGCAGCACCTGAGCGGCCTCGGCCCGGTCCGCCGGGTCGGTCGCCAGCGCAGCCGCCTCGCCGCGCAGCCGCTCCTGCGCGCGAGCGCGGGCAGCCTCGATCAACGCGGTGCGGACCGCGGTCGACACCGACGTGCCGTCCTGGGTCAGCACCGCCAGGGCGCGCAGGACGTCCTCGTCGGGCCGGAAGGTGATGGTGTCCGCCATGCGGTCAGTGTCACACAGATTGTCATACGCTTTCGCCGGGTCAGCCGCAGACCGCGCCGCGGGCGGCGGAGCCCACGAGCTTGGCGTACTTCGCCAGCACGCCGGACTCGTAGCGCGGGGGGCGCGGCTTCCAGTCGACGCGGCGGCGCTCCAGCTCGTCGGCGTCGACCAGGACGTCGAGCCGGCGGGTGGTCATGTCGAGCCGGATCGGGTCGCCGTCGCGCACCAGCGCGATCGGCCCGCCGTGGGCGGCCTCGGGGGCCACGTGACCGATGCACGGCCCGGCAGTGGCGCCGGAGAAGCGGCCGTCGGTGACGAGCAGCACCGAGCTGCCGAGTCCTGCTCCCTTGATGGCCGCGGTGACCGCGAGCATCTCGCGCATGCCCGGGCCGCCCGCCGGCCCCTCGTAGCGGATCACCACTGCGTCGCCGGGCGTGATCGCCCCGCCGGTGACCGCGGCCATCGCGTCGCGCTCGTCGTCGAACACCCGCGCGCGCCCCTCGAGCACCGGGGCCTCGAACGACGCCGCCTTCACCACCGCGCCGTCGGGAGCGAGCGACCCGCGCAGCACGATCAACCCGCCCGTACGGTGCATCGGGTCGGACAGCGCGTGCAGCACCTTGCCGTCGGGGTCGGGCGGGGAGATCTGCTCGAGGTTCTGGGCCATCGTGCGGCCGGTGACCGTGAGCGCGTCGCCGTGCAGCAGGCCCGCGTCGAGCAGCGCGCGCAGGACGACCGGGACACCCCCGACCTGGTCGATGTCGGTCATCACGTAGCGGCCGAAGGGCTTGACGTCGGCCAGGTGCGGGGTGCGGTCGGCGATCCGGTTGAAGTCGTCGAGGTCGAGCTCCACCCGCGCCTCGGCGGCGATGGCGAGCAGGTGCAGCACCGCGTTGGTCGAGCCGCCGAGGGCCATGACCACCGCGATCGCGTTCTCGAACGCCTCACGGGTGAGGATGTCGCGGGCGCGAATGCCCGCCGCGACGAGCTGCATCGCCGCTTCGCCGGAGCGCTCCGCGAGCTGCTCGCGACGCGGGTCAACCGCCGGGGGCGAGGCGCTGCTGGGCAGCGACATGCCGAGGGCCTCGGCGGCGCTAGCCATGGTGTTCGCGGTGAACATGCCGCCGCAGGAGCCCTCGCCGGGGCAGGCGTTGCGCTCGATCGTGTCGAGCTCCTCGCGGGTCATGCGACCCAGGGCGCAGGCGCCGACGCCCTCGAAGGCGTCCTGGATGGTGATGTCGCGCCCGTCGACGCGCCCGGGTTGGATCGAGCCGCCGTAGAGGAACACCGACGGCAGGTCGAGCCGGGCCGCCGCCATCAGCATGCCGGGCAGCGACTTGTCGCAGCCGGCGAGCAGCACCGTGGCGTCGAACCGCTCGGCGTGCACCATCGTCTCGACCGAGTCGGCGATCACCTCGCGGGAGACCAGCGACGCGCGCATGCCCTCGTGGCCCATGGAGATGCCGTCGGAGACCGCAATCGTGGTGAACTCCAGCGGGAAGCCCTCGGCGGCGCGCACCCCGATCTTGGCGTGCTGCGCCAACCGGGCGAGCGGCAGGTTGCAGGGCGTCACCTCGTTCCACGAGGAGGCCACGGCGACCTGCGGCTTGCCGAAGTCGTCGTCGGTCATGCCGACCGCTCGGAGCATGGCGCGCGCCGGGGTGCGCTCGTACCCCTCGGTGACCTCGCGGCTCGGACGGTCGAAGGTGCGGGAACGCTGCGGCATGCGGAGGAATCTACGGGGTCAGGCCCCGGCCGATGCCCCAGCGCGCCGTGCGGGCGAGCACGACGGCGAGTGCGGCGACCCCGGCGGTGGAGGTACGGAGGACCGTGGGCCCGAGCCGGCAGGCGTGCGCACCCGCGGCGGTGAAGGCGTCGAGCTCCTCCGGCGCGACGCCGCCTTCGGGGCCGACGACGAGCAGCACGTCCCCCTCCGAAGGCACCGGCAAGCCGGCCAGCGGCACGTCGGACTCCTCGTGCAGGACCACCGCCAGCGTGGCCTGCCCCAGCAGGCCGGCCGCCTGCCGGGTCGTGACCGGCTCGGCGATGACAGGCAGGCGGGCGCGGCGGGCCTGCTTGCCCGCCTCCCGCGCGACGGACCGCCAGCGGGCCAGCGCCTTGGCTCCCCGCTCGCCCTCCCAGCGGGCCACCGAGCGGGCAGCGGCCCACGGGACGATCGCGTCCACCCCCACCTCGGTCATCACCTCGACGGCGGCCTCGCTGCGCTCGCCCTTGGCCAGGGCCTGCACGACGACGAGGCGCGGCGCGGGCGGCGGCTCCTCCCGGCGCGCGAGCACCTCGAGCTCGAGGGTGTCGCGGTGCCCGGCCAGCACGCGGCACTCGGCCAGCCGGCCCTGCCCGTCAGCGAGGTCGACCCGCTCGCCCACCCGGAGCCGGCGCACGGTCGCCGCGTGCCGCCCCTCGGGCCCGTCGAGGAGGACCCGCGAGCCCTGGAGGCGGTCCGGGTCGACCAGGAACACCGGCGCGCTCACGCGGGGAACGTACCGGCCGCTTCGAGCCGGGCCAGGCCGTCGAGGAGGAGCACGCCCGACAGGTGCGCGCTCAGGTCGACCGGCCCCTCGGGCGGGCGCGACCAGTCGGTGCCCACCAGCCCGGTCGCGTCGACGGCGGCCACGACCGCCTCGCCGTTGCGCACCAGCAGGTCGAGGACGGCGGCGTCGCCCGTACGGAGCACGAGCTCGGCGAGATGGACGGTCAGGATGCCCTTGAACAGCCCGCGGTCGCCGCCGCCCTCGTCGGGCAGCAACCCCGTACGGGGATCGGCGAGCGTGGCGGCGGCGCCGGCGACGTAGCGGGCACGTCCGAGCAGGGGAGCCTCGCCGGTGGCCGCGTGCAGGGCGAGGTCGGCGCCGATGACGGTGCCGTAGTTGTAGGTGTACTGCGCCTCGTCGGGGCTGCCGTCACCGCGCCGCCCGTCGAGGACCCGCCCGTCGGCGTCCACGCAGGCCGTGTGCAGCCAGCCGACCAGCCGGCGGGCGAGGTCGAGCTCCCCGAGGCGGGCGGCCAGGATGGCCGCGGGCCCGTTCGTCGGCACGTTGCAGTACGTGTCACCCCGGCGCCACACCAGCGCCGCGCGGCGGGGGTCGAAGCCGACGCGCAGGTCGGCCCAGAGCGCCGGCAGGAGACCGGCCGGCAGCCCGACGCCGGCGGCACCCGCCTCGTGCAGGGCCAGTCCCATCCAGGCCAGATCGTCGTAGTAGGCGTTGGCCAGGGTGCCGCCGTTGCGCCGGACGACGCCGGCCACGTGCGCCGCGGCCCGGTCCCGCTCCGCGCGACTCAGCGTGCGCTCGTACGCATGCACCACCGCGGTCAGCGCGTGCGCCTGCCACCAGTAGTGCCAGCTCGCCCACGGCACGCGCTCGCGCGGGGCGACGACCCGAAACCGCCCGCGCCGGCGATCCCAGTAGCTCTCGATTAGGGCGGCGTACGCGGCGTCGGCCCAGTCGGCCCACCGGCCCGCGGCGCCGTTCAGCGTCCGTTGAAGGCGTCGCGGAGCCGCGAGAACAGCCCGGACGAGGCCTCCTCGACGGTGCCGCCCGAGGCGTCCTCGCCCCGCAGCTCGGCCAGCTGGCGCAGGAGCTCCTCCTGCGCGGCGTCCAGCCGGGTCGGAACCTGCACGTCGAGGTGCACGACGAGGTCGCCGCGCCCGCTGCTGCGCAGGTGGGCGACGCCGCGCGCGGGCAGCACGAGCACCTCGCCGGGCTGGGTGCCCGCGTGCACGTCGAGCTCCTCGTCGCCGTCGAGGGTCTGGAGCTTCACCGACGTGCCCAGCGCGGCCGCGGTCATTGGCAGGGTCACCGAGCAGTGCAGGTCGTCGCCACGGCGGGTGAAGACCGGATGCGGGCGCTCCACGATCTCCACGTACAGGTCGCCGGGAGGGCCGCCCCCGGGACCGATCTCGCCCTCGCTGGCGAGCTGGATGCGGGTGCCCGTGTCGACCCCGGCGGGGATCTTCACCTTGAGGCTGCGCCGGGTGCGCACCCGGCCGTCGCCCGCGCACTCCACGCACGGGCTGGGCAGGACGCTGCCGTAACCCTGGCAGTTGGTGCAGGCCCGGGAGGTGAGCACCTGGCCCAGGAACGAACGCGCCACCTGTTGCACCTCGCCGCGCCCCTGGCAGACCGCGCAGGTCGCGGGGGACGTGCCGGGCGCCGCCCCGCCGCCGGAGCAGGTGGGACAGAGGACGGCGGTGTCGATCTGGAGCTCCCGCGTCGTGCCGAAGGCGGCCTCGGCCAGGTCGATGTCGAGGCGGATCAGCGCGTCCTGGCCGCGGCGGTGGCGCGGGCGCGGTCCGCGCGCCTGCCCGCCCGCGGCGCCGAAGAAGGCGTCCATGATGTCGGTGAAACCGAAGCCCGGGCCGAATCCCCCGCCCGTGCTCCGCGGGTCGCCGCCGAGGTCGTACATCTCCCGCTTCGCCGGGTCGGAGAGCACCTCGTACGCCGCGGTGACCTCCTTGAAGCGCTCCTGCGTCTCGGGGTCGGGGTTGACGTCGGGATGCAGCTCCCGGGCCAGTCGCCGATAGGCCTTCTTGACCTGGTCGGCGGAGGCGTCGGGGCGGACGCCGAGGACCTCGTAGTGGTTGCGGGCCATCCTCACGACTCCGCGAGGATCTGGCCGACGTACCGAGCCACTGCGCGCACCGCTCCCATGGTCGAGGGGTAATCCATCCGGGTGGGTCCGAGGACCCCGAGTTTGGCGACCGCCTGCTCGCCGGCGCCGTAGCCGACGCTGACCACCGACGTGGTGACCAGCCCCTCGTGCGGGTTCTCCCGCCCGATCCGTACGGTCACCGACGCGTCCGAGCCCTCGCCCAGCAGCCGCATGAGCACCACCTGCTCCTCGAGGGCGTCGAGCACCGGCTGGATGGTGAGGGGGAAGTCCTGGCCGAAGCGGGCCAGGTTGGCGGTGCCCGCGAGCACCACTCGCTCCTCACGCGACTCCACCAGGGTCTCCAGCAGGACGGCGACGAGCGCGCCGACCCCGGCGCGCTCGGCGGCGGGGAAGGCCGAGGGCAGCTCGGCCAGCCGGTCGGGCACGTCGGTGAGCAGCTGCCCGGCGGTCGCCGCGTTCAGCCGGTTGCGGATGTCGGCAAGGTAGGCCTCGGTCAGGTCGGCCGGCAGGTTCACGACCCGCTGCTCCACCCGGCCGGTGTCAGTGATCAGCACCAGCATCACGCGGGCGGGCGCCAGGGCCACGAGCTCGACGTGGCGCACCGCGGAGCGGCTCAGCGAGGGGTACTGGACGACGGCGACCTGCCGGGTCAGCTGCGCCAGCAGCCGCACCGTGCGGGTGACGACGTCGTCGAGGTCGACCGCGCCGTCGAGGAACGCGCGGATCGCCCGCTTCTCCGCGGGCGAGAGCGGCTTCACGGTGGACAACCGGTCGACGAAGAGCCGGTAGCCCGAGTCGGTCGGCACCCGGCCGGCGCTGGTGTACGGCTGGGCGATGAGGCCCTCGTCCTCGAGGGCAGCCATGTCGTTGCGGATGGTGGCGGGCGAGACCCCGAGAGAGTGCCGCTCCACGATCATCCGTGAGCCCACCGGCTCCTGGGTGCGGACGTAGTCCTCGACGATCGCGCGCAGCACCGCGAGCCTGCGGTCCTCCACCTCCGTACGCACCTCCTCCTGGCACTCGCACTTCTGGCACTCGCGCTTCTCGAGTGCCAAGCCTACGCCGGAACGGCTTCCGCGCCCCGTCCCCCGGCCGGTGGCGGGGGCCACTACGTTTCGGTGCCGTGCGCGAGGACCGGGGCGGCGACGTCCCCTGGCAGGACCGCTACGGGCGCGACGTCCTGGAGCCGGGCCGGCAGCTCCGGCCCACCCTGCCCGAGGTGGCCGCGGAGCGCGACCTCGTCGTCGAGGACGCCGAGACGGGCTTCTGCGGAGCGGTCGTGGCCGTGGAGAAGCAGCCGGGCGGCACGGTCGTGGTGCTCGAGGACCGCGGGTTGCGGCGGCGCTCGTTTCCGCTCGGTCCCGGATTCCTGCTCGACGGCGCCCCCGTGCACCTCGTCCGCCCGCGGGCCGCGGCGAGCGCTCCCGTCCGGACGGCCTCGGGCTCGCTCACCGTACGGCGGCAGCGGGCCCGGGTGGCCCGGGGCAGCCGCATCTACGTCGAGGGCCGGCACGACGCCGAGCTGGTGGAGAAGGTCTGGGGTGACGACCTGCGCGTCGAGGGCGTCGTCGTGGAGTACCTCGAGGGCGTCGACGTGCTGCCCGAGGTCGTCCGCGACTTCGACCCCGCCCCCGGCCGACGCCTCGGGGTGCTGGTCGACCACCTCGTGCCCGGGTCGAAGGAGTCCCGCATCGCCGCGCAGGTGAGTTCGCCGCACGTGCTGGTCGTAGGCCACCCGTACGTCGACGTCTGGCAGGCGGTGAAGCCGTCGGCCCTGGGCATCGGCGCGTGGCCGGCTGTGCCCCGGGGGCGGCCCTGGAAGCAGGGGGTGTGCGCGGCGCTCGGCTGGCCGGCCGCCGGCCCGGCGGATCTCGCCGCCGCGTGGCGGCGCGTGCTCGCCGGCGTCTCCTCGTACGCCGATGTCGAGCCCACCCTGCTGGGGCGGGTCGAGGAGCTGATCGACTTCGTCACCACCGGGGGCTGACCGCAAGTGGGAATTTCCTGCCAGCCCCGCTGACAACCACTCGGCCCGCTGCCAGACTGAAGATCCAACAGGAGGGTGCGGGCGATGAGCGAGGCGATGGGCAGCAACCGACCCGGATTCCCGGACGACGGGAGCCCGCTGGGGCAGGGCTCGCCGGGGGCTTACCCCCCGCCCAGCTATCCCCCGCCGCCGGGACCCGGCGCCTGGCCTCCTCCGGCAGCGCTTCCCCGATCCGAGGAGCGCACGTGGGGGCTGGTCGCGCACCTCGGCGCCTTCCTCGTCAGCCTGGTCACCGGCCTCGGCGTCCTCGTGCCGCTGCTCGTCATGCTGACGAAGGGGACGCAGTCGACGTTCGTGCGCCGCCACGCCGTCGAATCGCTGAACTTCCAGATCACCGTGCTGCTCGTGGCGCTCGTCGGCGGCATCGTCGCCGTGGTGGGCGCGGTCGTCACCCTGGGGCTGGGACTGATCGTCATCCTCCCGCTGGCCCTGGCGTACCTGGTCTTCGTGCTGGTCGTGCAGATCCAGGCCTCGGTGCGGGCGAACGACGGCCAGGACTACCGCTACCCGCTCACCCTGCGCCTGGTGTCCTGACCGGGGTCAGTCGACGAGGTCGCGCACCACGGCGTCGGCGAGCAGCCGCCCCCGCCGGGTGAGCACCGCGCGCCCCGCCTCGTACGCCCCTGGGTCGAGCAGCCCGTCGTCGACAGCGCGGCGGGCGGCGTCGGCGCCGGCCGGCCGGAGGTCGCGCAGGGGATGACCATCGGCGAGTCGCAGGCCCAGCAGGATGCGCTCGACCCGGGTGTTCTCCGGCCCGATGTGCTCGCGGGCGGCGGCCGGGCTCTCGTCCGCCGCCAGGCGGGCGGCGTACGCCGCCGGGTGCTTCACGTTCCACCAGCGCACCCCGCCGACGTGGCTGTGCGCGCCCGGGCCCACGCCCCACCAGTCGTCGCTGCGCCAGTAGGCGAGGTTGTGCCGGCAGCGGGCCGCGGGCGAGGCGGCCCAGTTCGACACCTCGTACCAGTCGTAGCCCGCGGCGACGAGTGCGTCCTCGGCCTGCAGGTAGCGGTCAGCGAGGACGTCGTCGTCGGGCGCAGGCAGCTCCCCGCGGCGCACCCGGGTGGCGAGGCGGGTGCCCTCCTCGACGATCAAGGCGTAGGCGCTCACGTGGTCGGGGCCGGCGGCCACGGCAGCGTCGAGCGAGGCGGCCCAGTCGGCGTCGGACTCCCCGGGAGCGCCGTAGATGAGGTCCAGGCTGACGTGCTCAAAGCCGGCCGCGCGCGCGTCGGCCACGGCCTCCTCCGGGCGCCCCGGCATGTGCCGCCGGTCGAGCACTTCGAGCACGTGCGGCCGGGCACTCTGCATGCCGAACGAGACCCGGGTGAAGCCCGCAACCCGTAGCGCCCCGAGGGCGGCGGCGTCCACGGACTCGGGATTCGCCTCGGTGGTCACCTCCGCGTCGGCGGCCAGCCCGAACTGGTCGCGTACGGCCTGCAGGATCCGAGCGAGGTCGGCAGGGGGCAGCAGGGTGGGCGTGCCGCCGCCGACGAAGACCGTCCGGACGGGCAGGTCCACGTCACCGAGGACACGCCGGGCCAGTCGCACCTCCGCGACTGCGGTGTCCGCGTACGCCGCCTGCGACGCCCCGCCGCCGAGCTCGGGGGCGGTGTAGGTGTTGAAGTCGCAGTAGCCGCAGCGGGTGGCGCAGTAGGGCACGTGCACGTACATCGAGAACGGGCGCGATCCGAGGCGGTCACCGGCCTCGTACGGCAGGCAACCGTCGCGGGGAGCGACGTCGCCCTCGGGCAGGGTCGCGGGCACGTAGAGGTGCAACACCCGGCGAAGCGAGATACGTCCCGTACTGGGGTGGATCAGGCATTGTGCTGCGAGGAGGCCCCCGGCCGGCGTGGCGCGACGGCGGCTGCACAACGTCCGATCGACAACGCTGGAGGGACCGGCGGTCAGCCGCCGGCGAGCACCTTCCGCGCCCAGTCCTGGGCCTCCGCCGGCAGGGCCGGGGCCTCGAGCATCCGGGGCACCAGCGCGCGCTCGCCGGAGCGGGCGCGGAACACCTCGCCCAGGGTCACGCCGTGACCCGGTCGCTCCACCACCTCGATCGCGTCCCCCGCGCCCACGGTCCCCTCCTTCAGGACGCGGCAGTACGCACCGGGGGCGCCGTGGGCGGTGAAGCGCTTGACCAGGTCGCGGACGTCCCAGAAGCCGGCGAACGTGCGACACGGGATGCGCGGCCACACCACCTGCAGCAGCACGTTGCCGATCTGCCACCGCTCGCCGATGACGGCGCCGGTCACGTCGATGCCCTCCGTCGTCAGGTTCTCGCCGAACGCACCGGGTGCGAGCTCGCGGCCCAGCTCCTGCTCCCACCACCGGGCGTCCTCGCGGGCGTACGCGTAGACCGCCTTGTCGGGGCCGCCGTGGTGGCGGGTGTCGTACTGCCGGTCACCCTCGAGGCCCAGCCGATGCACCCGTACGCGGCCCGGCACCGGCCGCTTGTCGATCGCGGTGAGGTCGGAGTCGCCCAGGCGGTCGGGGAGAAGTGTGTGGACGACGTTGACGGCGAGGATCCGGGCCATGGAACCCATGGTGCCTCAGCGCCGCCCGGAAACTGTCGGACCCCGGCTCTAACGTCCGGGACATGAACCGTACGAACCGTCTCCACCCGAGGGCGACCACGGCAGCGCTCCCGGCGCCCGACCCCACGACCCGGGTGCAGGTCGTGGCACCCGCTGATCCCGGCGGCTTTCCGGCCGTGCCGGTGGTCATCCAGGCAGCCCTGGCCCACGAGCACGTGCTCGCCCTGGATTACGAGGATCGGCACGGCCAGCGGAGCCGCCGCCAGGTCGAGCCGGTCGCCTTCGTCGAGATCGCGGACCGCTGGTACCTGCTGGCCTGGTGCCGGCTGCGCGAGGAGGCGCGCTGCTTCCGCCTCGATCGCATCACCCGGGTCCTCGACACCGGAGTGCCCGTGCCGCCCTGCCAGGTCGAGGGTCTGCTGCCGGCCGTGCCGGCGATGGCCGCCCACCCTGCACCGGCATGAGGGCTAGGAGCGCCTCGCGGCGGCCGCAGCGGCGTCACCGTCGGTCGCGAGGGCGGCGATGAAGGCCTCCTGCGGCACCTCGACCCGGCCGACCATCTTCATCCGCTTCTTGCCCTCCTTCTGCTTCTCCAGCAGCTTGCGCTTACGGGTGATGTCACCGCCGTAGCACTTGGCGAGCACGTCCTTGCGGATGGCGCGGATGTTCTCCCGGGCGATGACCCGCGCGCCGATCGCCGCCTGGATCGGCACCTCGAAGTGCTGGCGCGGGATCAGCTCGCGCAGCTTCTTGGTCATCTCGACCCCGTACGCGTACGCCTTGTCCTTGTGCACAATGGCGCTGAACGCGTCGACCGTCTCTCCTTGGAGCAGGATGTCGACCTTGACCAGGCTCGATTCCTGCTCCCCCTCCACCTCGTAGTCGAGCGAGGCGTAGCCCCGGGTCCGCGACTTCAACTGGTCGAAGAAGTCGAAGACGATCTCGGCGAGCGGCAGTGTGTAGCGCAGCTCCACCCGGTCCGCCGACAGGTAGTCCATGCCGAGCAGCGCGCCACGGCGAGCCTGGCACAGCTCCATGACCGCGCCGACGTACTCGCTCGGGGTGAGGACGGTGGCCCGGACGACGGGCTCGAAGATCTGGCCGATCTTGCCGGTGGGGAACTCGCTCGGGTTCGTGACGGTGTGCTCGACGCCGTCCTCCATCAGCACCCGGTAGACGACGTTGGGGGCGGTGGAGATGAGGTCGAGGTTGAACTCCCGCTCGAGGCGCTCGCGCACGATCTCCAGGTGCAGCAGGCCGAGGAACCCGCAGCGGAAGCCGAAGCCCAGGGCCGCCGAAGTCTCGGGCTCGTACACCAGGGCGGCGTCGTTGAGCCGAAGCTTGTCGAGCGCGTCGCGCAGCAGCGGGTAGTCCGAGCCGTCGATCGGATAGAGCCCGGAGAACACCATCGGCTTCGGGTCCTTGTAGCCGCCCAGCGGCTGGCCCGCCGGTCGGGCCGACAGGGTGACGGTGTCGCCGACCCGCGACTGGCGCACGTCCTTCACACCGGTGATCAGGTAGCCCACCTCGCCCACGCCGAGCCCATCCCCCGCCTGCGGCTCCGGGGAGATCACGCCGACCTCGAGCATCTCGTGCGTGGCCCGAGTCGAGAGCATGAGGATGCGCTCCCGGCGGTTCAGGGAGCCGTCGACGACCCGGACGTAGGTGACCACCCCGCGGTAGGAGTCGTAGACCGAGTCGAAGATGAGGGCGCGGGCGGGTGCGGCGGCGTCACCGACGGGCGGCGGGACCACGCGGACGATCTCCTCGAGAACCTCGGGCACGCCCTGCCCGGTCTTGGCGCTCACCCGCAGCACGTCGGCCGGGTCGCACCCGATCACGTGGGCGAGCTCGGCCGCGTACTTGTCCGGCTGCGCGGCCGGCAGATCGATCTTGTTGAGCACCGGGATGATCTGCAGGTCGTTCTCGAGGGCGAGATAGAGATTGGCCAGGGTCTGCGCTTCGATGCCCTGGGCGGCGTCGACGAGCAGGACGGCGCCCTCGCACGCAGCCAGGCTGCGGGAGACCTCGTACGTGAAGTCGACGTGTCCCGGCGTGTCGATCATGTTGAGGACGTACGTGCGCCCGTCCGCGGCGGTGAAGGGCAGGCGCACCGCCTGGCTCTTGATCGTGATGCCGCGCTCGCGCTCGATGTCCATCCGGTCGAGGTACTGCGCGCGCGCCTGCCGCTCGTCGAGGACGCCGGTGATCCCGAGCATCCGGTCGGCCAGCGTCGACTTGCCGTGGTCGATGTGGGCGATGATGCAGAAGTTGCGGAGCAGCGCGGGCTCGGTGCGCCCGGCGGCGGGGGCGGCGGCGTTGGGGGGCAAGCGGAATCTCTCGCAGTCGTCCTGGGGGTCGTCCCCGTCAGTGTCCCACCGCGGTCCCAGCAGCCGGCGCCGCTACGCGGGCAGGAGTTCGACCGGGCACGTCGACCCGCTGGCCGCGACCAGACGCGAGTCGGCGGTCAGCAACGGGCAGTCGAGCCGCTCCGCGAGGGCCACGTACAGCGCGTCGTAGAAGCCGACACTGCGGTGCAACTCCCAGGCGCGCGCTCCGAGCGCGTCGCCTGCCGCGTATCGCCGCCGCACCAGGGCGGCGGCCGTCGGCGGCCACGTGCCGCCTCCCCCTCAGGCAGGACGATGCGCCGAAGGGCGTTGCCCACCTCGGCGTCAACGACGTGTGGCGCATGCACCGCCCGACGGCGCAGCGAGGCGCGGGCGGCGTCGCCCGCAGGCGTGTCGTCGGTCACCGCGAGGACCAGGGCGGACGCGTCGGCGACCAGCCGAGTCTCACTCACAGGCGATCGGCGTCGATGTCGCGGAGCAGTTGCGCCACGTCGATGCGGCGACCGCTGCCCTTCACGGATTGCTCGATCTCCGCGAAGAGCTCCTCGTCGGTGGGTTCCCCGGCCATGCGTACCACCTGATCGCGCATGTAGGCCTGCAAGGACTGCCCAGCAGCCCTCGCGCGGCGCCGGACTGTCTCGTAGACGTCCTCGGGGATGTCCCTCACCTGGATAGTCGCCACAGCGCCAGAATAGCGCTGCTGCGCCGACGGGCCTCGTCGATCCGTCACCAGACCGTACGGCGGCACGCGCCGGTGACGGTCCCGGCGCCCCTTCCCCACCCCGATAGGCGATCTTGGCCGATCCCGACGCGCAAGGGTCGGCCGCGAGACGCACGGAAGTGCATGATCAACGCGGGAAGTGCCTGATCAGGGCTGGGGTCAGTCAGCTGCGGCGGCGGTCACCGGGGCCTGCTCGACCGGCTTGACCTGCAGCGACACGTCCTCGGAGGTCAGGCACTGGCCGGTCTCCACGTCGAACTTCCAGTCGTGCTGGGCGCAGGTGAGCACGCCGTCCTGCACGTAGCCGAAGCGGGCCAGGTCGGCGCCGAGGTGCGGGCAGCGGCGCTGCACCAGCTTGTCGCCGAAGCGCCACCACTCCTGCACGTGGCGCTCCTCGGTAAGCCAGCTCTCCACGTAGCGAACCTTCTCGGCGGACAGGCTCTTGAACCAGGTGTAGACGTGCTCGTTGTAGGGGCCCCTGCGGGAGGCGTGGAAGCGGCACGAGAGGAACAGCGCGTTCACCCAGTCGTCGTAGCGCTCCCGCAGGCAGGTGCGCACCAGGGCGCCGTCGATGGAGAAGACGTAGCGGCTCTCGGCGCCGTCATCCTCGATCACCTGCTGGTTGGGGAAGTCGAGGACGATGCGCTCACGACCGGTGTCGATGCGCACCCGGTCACCCAGCCGGGAGCACAGGGTGGGCGCCAGCTCCATCAGCGGCTGGAACCACTCGCGCAGCTGGGGCAGCAGCGGCTCCTCGCCGCGCGCCCAGCTGGCGCGCTCAGCCGCGATCCGGTCGGCCCAGCGCGCGTGGTAGCCCTCGAGATAGGCGCGCTTGTCGAGGTGGATCCGCGCCACGTCCTCCTCGGGCAGCGGGTGGGTGATGCGCAGCCTCCCCTCCCCCAGCTCCACCGTCGAACCCGGGATGGTGGCGTGCGCGCTGCTGATGCCCTTGTCGCGCAGGTAGTCGAGGAAGACCGGGGTGTCGGGAAAGGCGTTGCCCGGCTGACCGAGGTCGTTGAGCTCGAAGAGGTCGCCGTCGAGGAACGCCGGCGGCCCGGCGTGCGGGAACACGTGCCGGGCCCCCACGGCCTCGACGTAGCGGCGGGCGCGGTCCATGCCGTTCTGGCGCTTCTGGTTGCCCAGCGCGACCTTCGCCTTCTCCGGCAGGTCGTAGACCATCGGGTACCAGATCGCCCCGGAGAACTGCAGCCACTGCGCGTCGAACTCCCCGAAGCGCGCCAGGGCCTCCAGGTCGGTCGGGCGGGCGTCGTTCTGGTTGAGGATCGTGGCGCTGGCGTCGGCGACGGCCAGGCAGGAGTCACCGATCGGCCCGTCGTTCGGCGCGGTCAGCGCCACGATCATCACCCGGAGGCCGCCGTCGAGCTCGACCGGCTCCGCGCTGCGCGTATGCACGAACCGGGTGAAGCCCAGGCTCTCGAGCGCGTTGCGCAGATGCGGCAGCGGATACTCGGGCAGCAGCACCGTGGTGTCCTTCGACACGTGCGCGCTGAGGTAGTCCGCGTCGTAGTGGTCGCGGTGCAGGTGCGACACGTACAGGTAGTCCGGGGAGCGCATCCCGGCCACCAACCGGTCGTCCAGCCGGTCGTTCGCGGGGAACGGGAACCAGGACGCGAAGTAGGCCGGGTTGAACCACGGGTCGCAGAGGACGGTTCCGGCGGTGGTCTCGAGGAAGAGGCCGGCATGGCCGATATTGGTGATACGCATCGCCTACGACGGTAGCCGACGCTCCGGCTGCCGGCCCGGCGGGACGCGCCCTTTTGGCCCCCTGCGCCGGGGTTGCTAGCCTGAACGGTCGGCGCCCGACGAGGAGTACGACGGGCCTCCCTGCTCCCGAACGGTAGAAGGCATCAGGCGTGGCCAACATCAAGTCCCAGATCAAGCGCAACCGGCAGAACGAGCGCGCGCGCATGCGCAACAAGGCGGTCAAGTCGTCGCTGAAGACCGCGGTGCGCAAGGTGCGAGAGGCCAGCGACGCCGGCAGTGACGACGCGGCCACCCTGCTGCGCGACGCCTCCCGGCTGCTGGACAAGGCCGTGAGCAAGGGCGTCATCCACCGCAACCAGGCCGCCAACCGCAAGTCCGCGCTGGCCAAGCGGGTCAGCCGGGCCTGACGCCCGGTACGCCTGCAGTCGGGGTCTCAGCTGCGCGCCCGACCGATGGTCACGATCGCGCGCTCCAGCGCATAGACGGGGTCGGTGCTCGCGCCCTTCACCTGCGCGTCGGCCTCGGCTACCGCGCTCAGGGCGACGGCGATCCCCTCGGGGCTCCAACCCCGCACCTGCCGGCGCACGACGTCCACCTTCCACGGCGGCATGGCGAGCTCGCGGGCGAGGTCGGCCGGCCTCAGCCCGCGGGGAGCGGAGGCGACCTTCACCAGGTTGCGCAGGCCGATGGCGAGGGCGGTGACGATCGGAACTGGGTCGGTGCCCGCGTGCAGGGCCCAGCGCAGCTGCACCAGGGCCTCGGCGACCGAGCCTTCCAGCGCCCGGTCGGCGACGGCGAAGCCGCTCACCTCGGCCCGGCCGTCGTAGTAGCGCCGCACCACGGCGGTGTCGATCGTCCCGGTGGTGTCGGAGGCGAGCTGGCTGCACGCGCTCGCCAGGGTACGCAGGTCACCGCCGACGGCGTCGAGGAGCGTCTCGAGCGCTTCGTCGTCGGCTCGCCGGCGCAGGCTGCGCATCTCGGCTGACAGGAAGCGCAGCCGGTCTCGGCGGTTCTTGACCTCGGCGCAGGCTATTTCCTGCGCGCCCGCCTGCCGGGCGGCATCGAGCAGGCGCTTGCCCTTCACGCCGCCGCGGTGCACCAGCACCAGGCACACGTCCTCGGCGGGCGCCTGCAGGTAGCGGCGCAGCTCGGCGACCAGCTCCTCCGCGGCGTCCTGGACCTCGCGGAGGACGAGCACGGTGCCGTCGCTGAACAGGGAGGGCCCAAGCAGCTCGGTGAGCGCGGCGGGCGCGAGGCCGGCGGCCTCCAGCTCACGCACCTCGACCGCGCCGCCAGCCGCGCGCGCCGTCCGCACGGCAGCGGCGACAGCGCGCTCGGCGAGCAGCTCCTCCGGGCCCACGACCAGCGTGACCCGCGCCGCGCGCCCGTCCGTTGCCATGCGACTCCTCCCCACTCCGCCGGAACGCTACCGGCCGCGGACGACGCTGCCGAGCCGGTCGACCCCTCCCACGATCGCCACATCGCCCTGCTCGTCGGTGCGCAGCACCGTGGCCTCCGCCTGCTCCAGCCGCTGCAGGGTGTCCGGCGCCGGGTGCCCGTAGTCGTTGTCACGGCCGGCCGAGACGACCGCCAGCCGCGGCCGGGTCCGCTCGAGCAGCCTGGGCTCCTGGTACGCCGAGCCGTGGTGGGGCACCTTGAGGACGTCGACGGCACCGGTCATCGCCGGCAACAGCGCCCGCTGCGCCGGGGGCTCGATGTCACCGGTGAGCAGCATGCGTACGCCCTGCCGCTCGGCGAGCAGGACCACGCT
>JALYMT010000144.1 GCA_030773555.1 Actinomycetota bacterium
GGGCAGCAGCTGCGGGTTGTTCCCGGCGTGGCCGGCGGTGAGCAGCACCGCCAGGGGCCGGCCGCGTCCCTGGCGGCGAGATGAAGCTTGCTGGTCAGCCCGCCGCGGGAGCGTCCCAACGCCTCCCCGGGCACGGCGGCGACAGCCGCCGGCGCGCCCTTGCCCTCGGTTGCCGCCCCCTTTTTTCGGGCTCCGGCGGCGCGCTGATGGGCGCGCACGCTCAGGGCGTCCACGTCGACGATCCACGCCACCGGCTGGCCGTCGTCGTGGACCTGCACATGGGTCAGGATCCGGTCCCAAGTTCCATCCGCGGTCCAGCGCCGATGCCGCTCGTGGAGGGTCTTCCACGGCCCGTACCGCTGCGGGACATCCCGCCACGGCGCCCCGGTCGCCAGCTTCCACACGATCCCGTTGATCACCTGCCGGGAATCGCGCCAGCGCCCGTTGCGCCGACCGGGCTCGGGCAGCAGCGGAGCGATCCGCTCCCAGGCCGCATCGGTCAGCTCATGCCGTCGAACCACCCTCCCAGCATGAACTACGACCGTGGAAGATCCGCAGGACAGGACCTAGCCTTGACGGCACCGAACCCCTAGCCTGCGCATCCTTCGTCGCCGCGGACCAGCCCCTCCGGCCGTCGCCCCGGCAGAGACCGGCTGGTGCCGGGCTCGCCGGCGATGCGGAGCCGACGCCCGTGCCGCACCGCTTCCACCAGCCCGGAGACGACCAGTGATTCCAACACCGGGGTGGGCCTGCTCATCGCGGTGCTATTCGTGGTGCCCGGCTCGGTGTACCAGTTCGTCCGCTCCCAGCTGCGCGGGCCCGCGCCCCGATGATGCCAGCGCCACCAACCGGCTGCTGCGCGCGCTGGCGGTCAGCGCCTTCCTCGCCACCGTTTACGCCGCGACCGCCGGCCCGCACCTGGTCACCCTGCTCCGCGACTCCCGCGCCCAGCCAACCCTGTATCACCAGCTGCTGGCGCACGGCCGGGAGTTCGCGCTGTGGGCTCTGGTGCTGCTCTTCCTCATCCCCGCCGGGCTAGCCGCGCTGAACTTCCTGCGCCTGCGGCGCGGCTGGACTCTCCGGCTCACCTACGACCCCACGCCGCGGGCCTGGGACTACGCCTTCCGGGACATCGACCCCACCTACGTGCGGGTGCTCACCACTGAGGGCGTCTGGCTGGGTGGGTGGTACGGGCCCAACTCCTTCGCCTCCAGCTATCCTGAGCCGCGGGAGATCTACATCGAGACCGCTCACGTGATGGCCGAGGACGGCTCCTTCGGAGCCGAGCAGCCGGGCAGCGGGGGGCTGTAGGTGCGCTGCGACGACATCTGTCGAGTTCGTCGATCCGGCTCAGAGGGACAATGGTGACGACACCGACGATGAGAACGCCGCCGGCAAGCAGGAGGACTGACGATGGCCACTAAGCGCTCCAACCAGTCCTGGGGCGCGCCCCGCAGCGGCGGCTACAGCGCCAGGAGCACCGGCAATGGCCGGGGCCGCAGTGCCGTCACCGGTCGGTTCGTCGACCAGTCGACCGGGACGGGCAAGCCGGCGCCCCCGAAGGGGCGCGGCGCAGCCAGCGACGGGCGCGCCCGCGAGGCCAGCAGTGACAGGTGAGCGCAGGCCCGGCAAGCGGGTGCAGGGCGGCTACCGTCCCACGAGCAAGCACGTGGAGCCCGAGGCCCAAGAGGAGAGAGGACTGCAGCCGCGCCCCTCCCCCAGGCCCGAGCCTCCTCCGCCTCCCGGCCCAGGAGCAGCCTCGCCGACCAGCAAGAAGTAGGTGAGACTGCACGTTCGCCTCACTGGCAGTAGATCACAGCCGAACTTTCACGGTCCGCGACTTTGGATCACCGAGTGAATGCCGCCCTTGCCGGGGCGAGGTCTCGATCTCCTGTCAGAATCCGGAGTGGTTGCCTAATGAGGAACCATGACTGACGGCGTCGCACCCACGCGCCAGGTGCGCAAGCCGGCGGTTGTCGTTTTGGGGCTAGTCCTCGCCCTCCTGGGCGGTTTTGTGCTAGCTACCTCGGCGGTGGCGGGGGGCGAGGTCCCGCGCGGCACGAGTGTGCTCGGGGTTGACGTGAGTGGTCGTTCCCGGGCCGACGCCGAGGCCACCCTGGCCCGCGCGTTAGGCCCGCGCGCCGACGACCCGATCCGGGTGAGGGTCGAAGGCGAGGAGCACAGCATCACACCGAGCCGAGCCGGGTTGTCCTTCGACGCCGCCGCAACCGCCGACGCCGTCGCGTCCCGTGGCTCCGGGGTGCTCCAGTCGGTACGCCGGCTCATCGGGGGCGGGCCGGTCGAGCCCGCCGTCCGAGTGGACGAGCCGGCTCTGGCCCGCGCCGTCACCCGGCTGGCCGAGCGGGTCGACGTGCCGCTGAGTGAGCGCACAATTCGTTTCTCCGGAACCGAACCGGTCCTGGTCGAACCGGCCGCCGGACGCCGCCTTGACCGGGACCGGGCGCAGGTGCTTCTCCGTGACGCCTACCTTCGCGTCGACTCCGGTTCGGAGCCGGTCGAGCTGCCGATCCGGAGAATGGAACCCGCGGTGAGCGAGCAGGAGGCCCGCCGCGCGTTGGAGCAGATCGCCCGACCCGCGGTGGCCGCCCCGGTCACGCTGCGCGGCAACGGCCGCACCATCCAGGCCTCCCCGCAGCTGATCGCCAGCGCACTGCGGTTCGAGCCGGTCGAGGGGCAGCTCGTTCCTCGCGTCGACGGCGCCGCGCTAGCCACGGCGCTGACCGAGGAGTTCGACGCTGTCGAGACCAGGGCAATCGACGCCCGCATCACGATCAAGGACGACCGTCCGCTCATCGTCCCCTCGCGGGACGGGCAGGCAGTAAACAAGTCAGCGCTGGGCGAGGCAGTGCTCCGGGTGCTGGAACGTCGCATGGATCGGGTCGCCGAGATCCCCTTCATACCGACGACCCAGCCGGCGCTAACGACGACGGAGGCGCAAGCGCTGGGGATCAAGGAGAAGCTGTCGTCGTACACCCAGCGCTTCCCGAGCGAGCCCTACCGGGTTCGCAACATCACCACTGCCGCCCGCTACCTCGACGGGACCGTACTGCAGCCCGGCGAGGTGTTCAGCATGAACAAGACAGTCAAGGAGCGGAACGCGGAGAACGGCTACGTCGTCGGCCAGATCATCCGCGATGGCCGTTTGCGCCGGGACTACGGCGGTGCCGTCTCTACGATCACCACCGCGGTGTGGGACGCGGCCTTCCACGCCGGGCTCGGGCGCGTGGAGCAGCGGGGGCACAGCTACTGGATTCCCC
>JALYMT010000145.1 GCA_030773555.1 Actinomycetota bacterium
GGCGTACCCCGCGCGCCACGTCCGGGCCTGCAGGGCACCGAGGGCGTCGGCCTCGTCGACGCGCGCGGGGCGGACGGAGACGTCAGCCATGCCGGCCGGCCTCCACCCCGCGGGCGTAGCGCACCTCGGGCAGCGGCCCGCCCAGGTCGATCTGCTGCTCCTCGCCGGTGAGCGCGAACCCGTGCCGCTCGTAGCAGCGGCGGGCCCGGGCGTTGTCGCGCAGCACCCACAGGCACACCTGGCCTGCGCCGCCGGCGCGCAGGGCGGCGAGCGTGTCGGCCAGCAGGCGGGAGCCCAGGCCCGTGCCCCAGCACTCCGGCAGCACGTAGAGGGCGTACACCTCGGCGCGCCCCGGCGCGGCGAAGACCGGGGCCGGCACCCGTGGATCCACGCGTTCCCGACCGTAGGAGAGGAAGCCCAGCACTACCCGCCGGCGCACCGCGAGCAGCGTGCTGCCAGCGGCGGGGTCGCCGAGCCGGACCCGCAGCCGGCTGAGCCGTTGCTCGTCGTGCTCGTCGATCGCGTTGAGATAGGCCTGCGGGACCAGACCGGCGTAGCCCGCCCGCCACGCCCGGGCGCTGACCCCCAGGATGTCGCCGGCGTCGTCGGGCGCGGCGGGCCGTACGGTCAGCTCCTCCATGCCCGCTCCTGCATGCTCGCCCCTTGCCCCGTCACCGGGGTGGCCAGCCGCCGTCGCGGATGTCGAAGACGCCGAGCGTCTCGGTGAGCTCGAGCAGGCGGTGCAGCTGGCTGTGGCGGTCGAGCACGAGGACGAGGTGGCGGTCGAGCAGGCGCGCCCGGCGCTGCGTGGCGACGAGGGCACCCAGCCCGCTGGAGTCGCAGAACGTCACGTCGGTGAGGTCGAGGACCAGCTGGGAGGCGTCCCGGTGGGCGAGTTCGGCAGCCAGGTGCTCGCGCAGCCGGGGGCCGCTGTCGAGGTCGAGCTCGCCCTTGACCCGGACCGTCAGGCAGTCGCCCTCGGCGTCGGTCTGCCAGCCGGTCGCCACCCGCCCATCACAGCACAGCGGCGGCGCCGCCGCCCTGCCCGGCATGTCCGGGGCCGGCACCAGGCCCGATGTCGTCGGATCCCCTCGTTAGGCTGGCGCCGGTTTCGTCCGCTCCCGGGTCGCCCCCTGTCCCGTCGTCCGCTCCGAGGAGAGACATGTCAGCGCAGGTCGACCTCGCCGGCGCGTCGGCGTCGGAGGTGCCGTCGATGCAGCCGCCACAGCTCCAGCCCGAGTCCCAGCCCCAGTTCCGCAGTGACATGACGGTGGAGCTGGTCAAGGCCAGCGCCGGCGACGCCGACGTGCTCTTCGCCGCGCGCGTGTCCACCAAGGGCGAGGCCTCCCTGGCCGATCTCGACGCCGATCCCGGCCGGTCCGCCGGGCTGATCAACTACCTGATGCGGGCGCGGCACGGGAGCCCGTTCGAGCACTCCTCGCTGACGTTCTACGTGCAGGCCCCGATCTTCGTGTTCCGCGAGCTCATGCGCCACCGGGTGGCCAGCTACAACGAGGAGTCCGGGCGCTACAAGGAGCTGCAGCCGCTGTTCTACGTCCCGGGCCCGACGCGCAAGCTGGTCCAGGAGGGCAAGCCCGGGCACTACGTCTTCGTCGACGGCACGCCCGAGCAGCACGCGCTGGTCGTGGAGGCGAGCGAGCGCGCCTGCCGGGAGGCGTACGACGCCTACTCCCGGATGCTGCGCGCCGGTATCGCGCGGGAGGTGGCCCGAGGGGTGCTGCCGGTGGCGATCTACTCCTCGGCGTACGTGACGATGAACGCCCGCGCGCTCATGAACTTCCTGTCGTTGCGCACCTCGCGCGCGGACTCACGCTTCCCCTCCTTCCCGCAACGGGAGATCGAGATGGTCGCCGAGCAGATGGAGGCGGAGTGGGCTCGGCTGATGCCGCTGACGGCCGCGGCCTTCGAGGCGCACGGGCGCGTCGCGCCCTAGCCCCGAGGAGGTCGGAGGAGGCGGGCGGTAGCGTGAGGACCATGGCAGCGACCCCTCCCGCCGGCGGCCCGGCGACCCCGTTCGGGCGCGTGCTGACCGCCATGGTCACGCCGTTCGCCCCCGACGGCTCCCTCGACCTCGAGGGCGTGCAGCAGCTGGCGGCCCATCTGGTCGAGCACGGCAACGACGGCCTGGTCGTCAACGGCACGACGGGGGAGTCCGCCACCACCGGCGACGCCGAGAAGGAGCGGGTGCTGCGCGCGGTCGTCGAGGCGGTCGGGCACCGGGCGCACGTCGTCGCCGGGGTCGGCACCAACGACACCGCCCACACCGTCGAGCTGGCGGGGCAGGCCGAGAAGGCCGGCGCGCACGGGCTGCTCGTCGTCACCCCCTACTACAACCGCCCGCCGCAGGCAGGGCTCGCCCGGCACTTCACCGCCGTCGCCGAGGCCACCGGCCTGCCCGTGATGCTCTACGACATCCCCGCCCGCACCGGCACGCCAATCGAGACCGACACTCTCGTACGCCTCGCCGAGCACGAGCGCATCGTCGCGGTGAAGGACGCCAAGGGTGACCTGGCCGCGACCAGCGAGGTGCTGCGGCGCACCGACCTCGCCTACTACTCCGGCGACGACAAGGTGACCCTGCCCCTGCTCGCGGTCGGAGCCGTCGGCGTGGTCGGTGTGCCCACCCACCTGTTCGGGTCGGAGACGGCGGCGATGGTGGCGGCCTACGTCCGCGGCGACGTGGCCGGCGCGCTCGCCCTGCACCAGCAGCTGCTCCCCGTCTACACCGGCTTCTTCCGCACCCAGGGAGTCATCCTGACCAAGGCCGCTCTGCGTCTGGCCGGGCTTCCGGCCGGCCCGGTCCGCCCCCCGCTGGTCGACGCCACCGACGAGCAGGTCGCCACGCTGCGCGCGGACCTCGCCGAGTCCGGGTGGGTCACGACCGGTCGAAGCGCTGCATGAGCCACCCGCATCCCGAACTCGGCCCCCCGCCCGCCCTACCCGCGGGCGGGCTGCGGGTCGTCCCGCTCGGCGGACTCGGCGAGATCGGGCGCAACATGACCGTGCTCGAGTACGACGGGCAGCTGCTCGTCGTCGACTGCGGCGTGCTGTTCCCCGAGGACTACCAGCCCGGCGTCGACCTGATCCTGCCGGACTTCGAGTGGATCCGGGACCGGCTCGACGCGGTCGCCGGCATCGTGCTCACCCACGCCCACGAAGACCACGTCGGCGCCGTGCCCTACCTGCTGCGCGAGAAGCGCGACATCCCCGTCATCGGCTCCCGGCTGACCCTGGCCCTGGTCGAGTCGAAGCTGCAGGAGCACCGGATCAAGCCCTTCCAGCTCGAGGTGCGTGAGGGTCAGCGCGAGCGCATCGGCCCGTTCGACTGCGAGTTCGTGGCCGTCAACCACTCCATCCCCGACGCGCTGGCGGTCGCCGTACGCACGCCGGCGGGCCTGCTGCTGCACACCGGCGACTTCAAGATGGACCAGTTGCCGCTCGACGGCCGGCTCACCGACCTGCGGGCCTTCGCCCGGCTGGGCGAGGAGGGTGTCGACCTGCTGCTCGTCGACTCCACCAACGCCGAGGTCCCCGGCTTCACCACGCCGGAGCGAGACATCGGCCCGGTGATCGACCGGGTGATCGCCGGCGCCGAGCGCCGGGTCATCGTCGCCTGCTTCGCCAGCCACGTCCACCGCGTGCAGCAGGTCCTCGACGCCGCGGCCGCCCACGGTCGCAAGGTCGCCTTCGTCGGCCGCTCGATGGTCCGCAACATGGGGGTGGCCCGCGACCTGGGCTACCTGCGCGTGCCCGCCGGCCTGCTCGTCGACGTGCGCGACCTGGAGGACCTCCCCGACGAGGACACGGTGCTGGTGTGCACCGGATCGCAGGGCGAGCCGATGTCGGCGCTCTCGCGCATCGCCAATCGCGACCACTTCATCCGGGTCGGCGAGGGCGACACCATCGTGCTCGCCTCCTCGCTGATCCCGGGCAACGAGAACGCCGTCTACCGCGTCATCAACGGGCTGTCCCGGCTCGGTACGACCGTCGTGCACAAGGGCAACGCCCTGGTCCACGTCTCCGGCCACGCCTCGGCGGGGGAGCTCATCTACTGCTACAACATCCTCAAGCCGCGCAACGTGCTGCCGGTGCACGGCGAGGTGCGCCACCTGCGTGCCAACGCCGACCTGGCGGTCCTGACGGGGGTGCCGCGGGAGCGCACTGTCCTCGCGGAGGACGGGGTGGTCATCGACCTCGTGGACGGCGTGGCGAGCATCGCGGGCAAGGTGCCCTGCGGCTACGTCTACGTCGACGGCTCCACGGTGGGGAACGTCAGCGAGGCATCCCTCAAGGACCGCCGGATCCTGCGCGACGAGGGCTTCATCTCGGTGGTCGTCGTCGTCGACTCGGTCACCGGCAAGGTGACCGGGGGCCCCGAGATCCACGCCCGCGGTTTCGTCGAGGACGAGCGCGTCTTCGACAAGGTGCTGCCCCGGGTGTCGGAGGCCCTCGAGCGGGCGACCGTCGAGGGTGGCGCCGACACCTACCAGCTGCAGCAGATCGTCCGGCGGACCGTGGGCCGCTGGGTCAACGAGACCCACCGTCGCCGCCCGATGATCGTGCCCGTCGTCCTCGAGGTCTGAGGTCTCAGCGCGCCCGCAGGGCGAGCACGGCGAGGTCGTCGCGCGGTGGCTCGTCGGCCAGGGCCAGGACCTGCTGGCGGATCCGGTGGACCACCGCCGGAGCCGACAGGCCGGCGCAGTCGGCGAGGATCGCCGCGAGGCCGTCCTCGCCGAGCAGCCGACCGCTGGCGTCGCGCCGCTCGGTCACCCCGTCGGTCACCCCGACCAGGACGTCACCCGGGTCGAGCTCCGTCTCGTACGCCGCGTAGCGCACCTCCTCGAGAACCCCGAGCAGCGGCTGGGGGTCCCGAGGAAGTCGACTCCACCTCCGGCGCGCAGCCGCAGGGGGAGCGGGTGCCCGGCCGAGACCATCGTCAGGCAGGCGCCTCCCCCTGGCCGCGGGCGGATCGTGCCGAGGACGACGGTGAGGAAGCGGGCGCGCTCGCCCTCCTCCAGGATCGCCGCGTTCAGGCGCTCCAACACGACCGGGAGCGCTAGGCCCTCGCGGACGAGCAGGCGCAGGGCGTGGCGGGCCAGGCCGGTCACCGCGGCCGCCTCCGCCCCCTTGCCGCAGACGTCGCCGATGGCGAAACCCCAGCGGTCGTCCCCGAGGGGGAAGACGTCGTAGAAGTCCCCGCCCACCTCGATGCTGCGGCCGGAGGGCTGGTAGACCACGCCGACCTCGGCGCAGGGCACGTCGGGGAGCTCGGGGGGCAGCAGGCCGCGCTGCAGGGTGCGACTGGTCGAGAGCTGGTCCTCGTAGAGGCGGGCGTTGTCGAGTGTCAGCCCCGCGCGTCGCGCCAGGTCCGCGGCCACACCAGGGACGTCGGGGCGGAAGGGCGCGGCATCGGGGGTGCCGAGCGCCAGGACGCCCAGCTGCCGCCCCCGGGCGACCAGGGGCAGCAGCAGGAGGCGGTCGAAGCGCACCGAGCTGGGATCGGTGCGAAAGGCCAGGTCCGGCCACGGGGGCCGCCCCGCTCGCCCGGCCGAGGCGCCGGTAGCTCCTGCAGCGCGCGGCGCAACGCGTCGATGCGGCTCTCGTCGGCGTGCCACACCGCCTGCCAGGTCGCCGGCGCGCCCGGCGCCGCGCCGGCTACGGCGAACCCGCACCAGCTCCCCAGCCGGGGGACCACGAGCTGCCCGACGAGGGCGAGGGTCATCTCGGTGTCGAGCGTGCCCGCGAGCAGCTCACTGGCCTCCGCGAGGAAGCCCAGCCAGCCGCGGCGCACCTGCTCGAGCTCGGCGAGGCGGGCCCGGTGCACAGGCAGCGCGAGCCGGTCGGCCAGCTGGTGCAGCCGCACCGCGTCCGCTTCGGTGAAACCGCCCGGGGAGCGGGCTCCGGCGCCCAGGACGCCGAGGACGCCCCCCGGCGCCAGCAGCGGCACCATGAGGTGGGAGCGCAGCCCGAGGCCGGCCAGCATGGGCGCGACGGCGGGGAAGTCGACGTCGTCCAGGACGGCGGGCAGCCGCTGCGAAGCGATCCGGCCCTGCACGCCCTCCTGCGCGGGCAGCGGGGCCCGGCGCAGCAGGTCCTCGGGCAGGCCGTTGCTACCGCGGAGCTCGACCTCCCCCTCGTCGAGGAGCAGGGCGTAGGCGACGTCGCAGCCCAGGTCGTCGCGCATCCGCGAGGTCGTGAGCTGCAGGAGGTCGTCCAGCCCGAGGCGCCCGAGCGGGGCGTCGCCACCCGCGGCCTGCTCTTCCCCGGACTCGTACCGGTCGCCGGTCGCGGACCAGAGCGAGCCGGCCGCTGCCGGCTCCGCACCCGGCCGGGCAGCGATCGGCTCGCCCGGAGGTGCGGGGTCGGCCGAGGAGCGCTGCACCGGCAGCGGCGCGGCGGCCGGGGAATTCGGCGGGCGCAGCCGGAACCACACCCGCTTGGTGGCCCCGCCGTACTCCACACCCCAGGCCTCCGCGAGGCTGGCGAGCAGCAGCAGGCCCCGGCCGCTCTCCTGCTCGTCGTCGGGACCGGCGGGCACCGGCACCCAGCGGGACGGGTAGCTGCCGATGACGTCGACCCGCAGCGCGCCGTCCTCGACGCTGCACACCACCTCGGTCCGCGTACCGGCGTGCACCACCGCGTTGGTGACCAGCTCACTGACCACGAGGACGGCCTCGTCGAGCACGGCCCCGAGGCCCCAGGCCAGGATCGTGTCCTGGACGAAACGCCGCGCTGCCCCGACCGCCTCGGCGCTCCGGTGCGAAGGTCGCGCTCGTCATGGACGCCATCCCGGAACGGTCCTCGTGTCATCTAACTGACTGTCTCCAGTTCGGCACACTGGGTGACAGACTGGAGTACCCGTCCGCCGATTCGAGGAGCCGCTGTGCCCACCCGCGCTGCATCCCCGGCCAGCTCCCGCCCGGCCGCTGGCTCGTCCCGGACTCCCAGCCGGGCGCCGGCAGGCGCCGGCGGCCGGAAGGCCGGCGGTGGGAAGGCCGGCGGTGGGAATGCCGGCGGCACCAGCTACGACGACGCGGCGCTGCTGCCGCTGCTCGAGGCCCTCGTCGCGGTGCGCGACGGCAACTTCCGCCAGCGCCTCCGACCGCAGCCGGGGCTGCTCGGGGAGATCGCCGGCGTCGTGAACGAGCTGGTCGAGCACAACGCGCACGTGGCCGGCGAGCTGGCCCGGGTCCGCCGCCTCGTCGGCCGGGAGGGTCGGCTCGGGGAGCGGCTCGAGGTGGGCACGCTCAAGGGGTCCTGGGCGGAGAGCGTGGAAGCAGCGAACTTCCTCGTCGAGGACCTCGTCCGCCCCACCGTCGAGGTCGGCCGGGTCATCGCCGCGGTCGCCGAGGGTGACCTGTCGCCGCGCATCGAGCTGCGCGGCGGGGACGCGGCGCTGCGCGGGGAGTTCCTGCGGGTCGGCAGGACCGTCAACTCCATGGTCGACCAGCTGGAGCTGTTCACGTCCGAGGTCACCCGAGTGGCCCGCGAGGTGGGCACCGAGGGCAAGCTCGGCGGGCAGGCACGCGTACGGGGCGTGTCGGGCAGCTGGAAGGACCTCACCGACTCGGTGAACTCCATGGCCACCGGTTGACCGCGCAGGTGCGCGACATCGCCCTGGTCACGACCGCGGTCGCCAACGGCGACCTGTCGCGCAAGGTGGTCGTCGAGGTCCAGGGGGAGGTGCTTGAGCTCAAGGAGACCGTCAACCGAATGGTCGACCAGCTGTCGTCGTTCGCCGACGAGGTCACCCGGGTGGCCCGCGACGTGGGCACCGAAGGCAAGCTGGGGGCGCAGGCCGACGTCAAGGGGGTCAGCGGCACCTGGAAGGACCTCACCGACTCGGTGAACGTCATGGCCAGCAACCTGACCGACCAGGTGCGCGGCATCTCCTCGGTGGCGCGGGCGGTCGCTGCCGGCGACCTCACTCGGACGATCACGGTCACCGCCCGCGGTGAGGTGGCCGAGCTCGCGCAGGTGCTGAACACCATGACCGAGACGCTCGGCACCTTCGCCGACGAAGTGACCCGGGTGGCCCGCGAGGTGGGCACCGAGGGCAAGCTCGGCGGGCAGGCCCAGGTGGCGGGCGTGTCGGGGACCTGGAAGGACCTCACCGACTCGGTCAACTCGATGGCGGGCAACCTCACCGCGCAGGTGCGCGACATCGCTGCGGTCACCACCGCGGTGGCCCGCGGGGACCCCTCCCAGAAGATCACAGTGGACGTCAAGGGCGAGCTGCTCGAGCTGAAGAGCACCGTCAACACCATGGTCGACCAGCTCTCCGGCTTCGCCGCGGAGGTGACCCGGGTGGCCCGCGAGGTCGGCAGCGAGGGTCGGCTCGGCGGGCAGGCGGAGGTGCCCGGGGTGTCGGGCACCTGGACCGACCTCACCGACTCCGTCAACTTCATGGCGGGCAGCCTGACCGCCCAGGTGCGCAACATCGCCCAGGTGACCACCGCGGTGGCGAAGGGCGACCTGAGCCAGAAGATCACCGTGGACGCCCGCGGGGAGATCCTGGAGCTGAAGAGCACCGTCAACACGATGGTCGACCAGCTCTCCGCCTTCGCCGCCGAGGTCACCCGGGTCGCGCGCGAGGTCGGCAGCGAGGGCAAGCTCGGCGGCCAGGCACAGGTGCCCGGCGTCGCCGGCACCTGGCGCGACCTCACCGACTCGGCGAACTTCATGGCCGGCAACCTGACCAGCCAAGTCCGCTCGCTCGCGCAGGTTGCCTCGGTGGTCGAGCGGGGGACCTGTCGCAGAAGGTGACGGTGGAGGCCAAGGGCGAGGTGGCCGCCCTGGCCGCGACGATCAACACGATGGTCGACCAGCTGTCGTCGTTCGCCGCCGAGGTCACCCGCGTCGCCCGCGAGGTCGGCAGCGAGGGCCGCCTGGGCGGGCAAGCCGACGTGCAGCGGGTGAGCGGGACCTGGAAGGACCTCACCGAGAGCGTCAACTCGATGGCCGGCAACCTCACCGGCCAGGTGCGCAACATCGCCCAGGTGACCACGGCGGTGGCGAAGGGCGATCTGAGCCAGAAGATCACCGTGGACGCCCGCGGGGAGATCCTGGAGCTGAAGAACACCGTCAACACCATGGTCGACCAGCTCTCGTCGTTCGCCGACGAGGTGACCCGGGTGGCCCGCGAGGTCGGCACCGAGGGCAAGCTCGGCGGCCAGGCGCGGGTCACCGGCGTGTCGGGGACGTGGAAGGACCTGACCGACAACGTCAACTCGATGGCCGGCAACCTGACCAGCCAGGTGCGCTCCATCGCCCAGGTCGCGACCGCGGTCGCCCGGGGCGACCTCTCCCAGAAGATCACGGTCGAGGCCAAGGGCGAGGTGGCCGTCCTCGCCGGGACCATCAACACGATGGTCGACACCCTGCGCGGGTTCGCCGACGAGGTCACCCGGGCCGCCCGCGAGGTGGGCACCGAGGGAATCCTGGGCGGGCAGGCGCAGGTCAGTGGCGTGTCGGGGACGTGGAAGGACCTGACCGACAACGTCAATCGCATGGCGGGCAACCTGACCAGCCAGGTGCGCTCGATCGCCCTCGTCACCACCGCGGTCGCCAACGGCGACCTGTCGAAGAAGATCGACGTCGACGTCCGCGGGGAGATCCTCGAGCTCAAGACGACGATCAACACGATGATCGACCAGCTGTCGTCGTTCGCCGCCGAGGTCACCCGGGTGGCGCGCGAGGTGGGCACCGAGGGCAAGCTGGGCGGCCAGGCCGAGGTCGAGGGCGTCTCGGGCACCTGGAAGAAGCTGACCGAGAACGTCAACCAGCTCGCCGGCACGCTCACGACCCAGCTGCGCACGATCGCCCAGGTCTCGACGGCGGTGACCCGCGGCGACCTGACCCGGCAGATCACGGTCGACGCCTCTGGGGAGGTGGCCGAACTCAAGGACAACATCAATCAGATGATCGCCAACCTGCGGGAGACCACCCGCACCAACGAGGAGCAGGACTGGCTGAAGACGAACCTGGCGCGCATCTCGGGGCTCATGCAGGGCCGCCGCGACCTCCTCGACGTCACCAGCATGATCATGAGCGAGCTGACGCCGGTCGTCTCCGCGCAGCACGGCGCCTTCTTCCTCACCGGCGACGATGGCGGCGAGCCCTACCTGCGCCTGCTCGCGACGTACGGATACAAGGCGCGCAAGACGGTGGCGAACCGCTTCGCGTTCGGCGAGGCCCTGGTGGGGCAGGCCGCGCTGGAGCGCAAGCCGATCCTCGTCACCTCCGCGCCCGCCGACTACATCCGGATCTCCTCCGGGCTCGGCGACGCGCCCCCGGTCAACGTCGTGGTGCTGCCGGTGCTCTTCGAGGACCGGGTGCTCGGGATCATCGAGCTCGCGTCGTTCTCCCCGTTCAGCGCGGTGCACCAGGCCTTCCTCGACCAGCTGATGGAGTCGATCGGCGTCTCCCTCAACGCGATCATCGCCAGCTCGCGCACCGAGGAGCTGCTCGGCGAGTCGCAGCGGCTCGCGGCCGAGCTGCAGGAGAAGCAGGAGGAGCTGCAGGCCCAGCAGGAGGAGCTGCGGCTGTCGAACTCCGAGCTCGAGCAGCAAGCGGCCTCGCTCAAGGCCAGCGAGGAGCTGCTCCAGCGCCAGCAGGAGGAGCTGCAGCAGACCAACGGTGAGATCGAGGAGGCCCGCCGCGCGCTGGAGGAGCGCGCCGAGCAGCTCGCCCTGTCAAGCCGCTACAAGTCGGAGTTCCTCGCCAACATGTCCCACGAGCTGCGGACGCCGCTCAACAGCCTGCTCATCCTCGCCCGGCTGCTCAGCGACAACGCCGAGCACAACCTCACCCCGAAGCAGATCGAGTTCGCCCAGACCATCCACAACGCGAGCATCGACCTGCTGCAACTGATCAACGACATCCTCGACCTGTCGAAGGTCGAGGCCGGCAAGATGGACCTGCACGTCGCCGAGGTCCCCGTCGTCGACGTGCTGGAGTACGTCCAGGCCACGTTCCGCCCGCTGACCGCCGAGAAGTCGCTCGCCTTCGACGTCGAGGTGGCACCCGACGTGCCCGAGACGCTGCTGACCGACGCGCACCGCCTCCAGCAGATCCTGCGCAACCTGCTGTCGAACGCGGTGAAGTTCACCGCCGCCGGCTCGGTGCGGCTGCGGATGTCGCGCGTCGACCGGTCCGTGCTGCCCGAGGGGAGCAGGGTCGGCGACGGGCCCGCCCTCGCCCTGTCGGTCCAGGACACCGGCATCGGCATCGAGGTCAACAAGCAGCGCCTGATCTTCGAGGCGTTCCAGCAGGCCGACGGCACCACCAGCCGCAGGTACGGCGGCACCGGCCTGGGACTGTCGATCAGCCGAGAGATCGCCGGCCTGCTGGGCGGCGAGATCGTGGTCGAGAGCACGCCGGGGCAGGGCAGCACCTTCACCCTGTTCCTGCCGCTCACCCCGCCCGCATCGGCCGTCCCCGCGCTCGCGGTCCTGCCGCAGCCGCGGACCGCACCGCCGCCGACGCCGGAGCTGCGCGACGAGTCCGCCCCCGGCGAGCCGGCCGCGGCGCGGACCCCGGGCCGGCACGACCTCCTCGTCGTCGTCGACGCCCCCGCCCTCGCAGAGCTGGCCGTACGCGTCGGGGAGGAGCGCGGCTTCACGGTCACCTCCGCCGCGGCAGCCGAGGAGGGGCTCGCCCTGGCCCGGGAGCACGTGCCCGACGCGATCGTGGTGGGCCTCGGCGCGACGCTCGACGACGGGCGCCCACTGCTCGAAGCGCTGAAGGCCAGCCCGGTGACCCGGCACGTCCCGGTGCACGTGCTGGAGTGCCCGGACGAGGAGGCCGACCGGCCCGGCGTCGAGAACGGCCGCCGGGACCTGCGCCACCGCGCCCTCAAGGCGGGCGCCCTCGCGGTGCTGGCCGCCCCGGTCACCTCCGAGGCCCTGGGCGACGCGCTCGCCGAGGTCACCTCGTTCCTCGACGCCGGCGTGCGCCGGCTGCTCGTGGTCGAGGACGACGAGCGTGAGCGCGGCGCGATCTGCGAGCTGGTCGGTGCGGGCGGCGACGTCGAGGTCAGCGCCGTCGGCACCACCGACGACGCTCTCGCGGCGCTCGAGCACACCCGCTTCGACTGCATGGTGCTCGACCTCACGCTGCCGGGCACGACCGGCTTCGATCTCCGCGAGCAGCTCAAGTCGCGCCCCGGCCTGCAGCACCTGCCGGTGATCGTCTACACCGGCAAGGAGCTCAGCCGGCGTGACGAGACCCGGTTGCGCAAGTACGCCGAGGCGATCGTGGTGAAGGACGCGCGCTCGCCGCAGCGGCTGCTCGACGAGACCGCGCTGTTCCTGCACCGGGTGGCGGCCACGCCGGTCGCGCCCCCGCGACCCGAGCCGGCCGCGGTCCGGGGGGACGACGCCCTGCTCGCCGGGCGCAAGGTGCTCGTCGTCGACGACGACGTCCGCAACGTCTTCGCCCTGACCAGCGCGCTCGAGCAGCGGGGGATGTCGGTCGTGTACGCCGAGAACGGCCGGGAGGGCATCGAGATCCTCCACCAGCATCCCGACGTCGACGTCGTGCTGATGGACGTGATGATGCCCGAGATGGACGGCTACGCCACCACCCGCGCGATCCGCGCGATGCCGCAGCACGCCCGGCTGCCCGTGATCGCGCTCACCGCCAAGGCGATGAAGGGTGACCGGGAGAAGAGCATCAAGGCCGGCGCCTCGGACTACGTGCCGAAGCCGGTGGACCTCGAGCAGCTGTTCTCGCTGCTGCGCGTCTGGCTGTACCGCTAGCGATGGAGGCGACCGCGACGGCAGGTCCCGGGTCGGGCCTGGGCCGGGAGGACCTCGAGCTGACCCTGCTCCTCGAGGGCATCTACCGGCAGTACGGCCCCGACTTCCGGCGCTACGCCCGGGCCTCGCTGCGCCGGCGGGTGCAGCGACGCGTGGCGGCGGAGGGGGTGGCAACGGTGACCGGGCTGCTCGAGCGGGTGCTGCACGATCCGGCGACCATGGAACGCCTGCTGCTCGACCTGTCGATCAGCGTGACCTCCATGTTCCGCGACCCATCCTTCTTCCGGGCCTTCCGCGACAAGGTGGTGCCGGTGCTGCGCACCTATCCGTTCTTGCGGGTGTGGAACGCGGGCTGCTCGACGGGGGAGGAGACGTACTCCCTGGCGATCCTGCTGCACGAGACGGGGCTGCTGGGGCGCAGTCGGATCTACGCGACCGACATGAACGCCCGCGCCCTGGCGGCCGCGGTGGACGGAGTGTACCCCCTGGCGAAGATGCGGGAGTACACGGAGAACTACCTCGCCGCCGGCGGCACCCGCGCCTTCTCCGACTACTACGCCACCGCCTACGAGCGGGGGCGCTTCGACCGGATGCTGGTGGAGAACGTCGTCTTCGCCCAGCACGACCTGGTGGCGGACCGCTCGTTCAACGAGTTCCACGTCATCCTGTGCCGCAACGTGCTCATCTACTTCCAGCGGGGCCTGCAGGAGCAGGTGCACGAGCTGTTCCTCGACAGCCTGGTGCCCCTCGGGATCCTCGGCCTGGGCGCCAAGGAGACGGTGCGCCACCTGCGCCAGGCACCCCGGTACGAGCCCGTCGACGAGGACCAGCGCATCTATCGGCGGACCGCGTGAGCGTCCCCCGGCTGGTCGTCGCCGGCGGCTCCTGGGGCGGCCTGCACGCCGCCTGCCTCCTGCTCGCCGCGATGCCGGTGCCCCTGCCCGCACCGGTGCTGCTGGTGCTGCACCGCGGGCCCCGGTCCGACGGGGCGGCCCTGCGCGGTGTGCTCGCCGCGACCGGCCACGACCTGTGCGAGGCGGAGGACAAGCAGCCCCTGACCGCGCAGCGCGTGCTCCTCGCGCCGCCCGGCTACCACACGCTGGTCGACCGCGGCGAAATCTGCCTGTCGACCGAGGCGCCGGTGAACTCCTGCCGCCCCTCGATCGACGTGGCGTTCGAGTCCGCCGCCGACGACTACGGCCTGGGGCTGGTGGCCGTGCTGCTCAGCGGCCTGGGACGCGACGGTGCGGGCGGGCTGCGCCGGGTGAAGGGCCGCGGCGGGCGGGCGCTGGTGCAGGCCCCCCAGAGCGCCGAGCGTGCCGAGATGCCCTGCGCCGGGATCGCCACCGGCTGCGCCGACGAGGTGGCCACGGCCGAAGAGCTGGGACGCCGGCTGGCCGCACTCCTGAGAATCGAACCCGTCGCGGCGGAGAGGGTGGGATAGGTGGAGGGGGCACTCGTGAGCGGCTCGATGGCGGACGGCCCGATGGTGGACGGCCCGATGGCGGCCGGCGTGGTCGTCGACCGGGCGAAGATCCTGCTCGTGGACGACCGGCAGGAGAACCTGTTGGCGCTGGAGGCGATCCTGAGCTCTCTCGACCAGACGCTGGTCCGCGCCCGCTCGGGGGAGGAGGCGCTCGAGGCGCTGCTGCACGACGACTACGCGCTGATCCTGCTCGACGTGCAGATGCCCGGCATGGACGGCTACGAGACGGCCGAGCACATCAAGCGGCGCGAGCGCACCAAGGACGTCCCCATCATCTTCCTCACCGCGATCGACAAGGAGCCCCACCACGCCTTCCGGGGCTACTCCGCCGGCGCCGCCGACTTCCTCGCCAAGCCCTTCGACCCGTGGGTGCTGCGCGCGAAGGTGTCGGTCTTCGTCGACCTGGACGCCAAGACCCGGCTGCTGCGCCGCCAGGCGGAGCTCCTGCGCGCGGGCAGGGGCGGCGCGCCCGCCGGGCAGCGGCTGCTCGACGAGCTCCCCCCTCGGCTCGATCTCCTCGAGCGGCAGGTGCAGGCGCTGCGGGCGTCGCTGTCGGACCCGCCCGAGCCGGCGGTCGCCAGCGCACTGGGTGAGCTCGAGTCCACGGTGGCCTCGCTGCGCGCCGGGCTGCCCGGCCCACGCAGCGCCCGCTGAGCGCGAGAACTGCGGCTGTGCTGCCGCCCCGAGTCGACACCCGGCCCGCCGGGACCGGGATGTCGGCACGCCTCCGACCGCGCCGGTAGCCTCGCCCCATGGCCTCTCGGTCGCCCGCGTCGAGCGGCAGCCCTCCGCGCTCCCGCTCGGGAGCCCGCGGTGGCGCCAGCGCGGGCCCCGCCGCCCGCCGCAGCTCGTCCTCCGGCGCCACCCGGATGCGCTCGGGCACGTCCCGCTCGCCGCGGGGGCGGGGGCGCCCCGCCGCCGGGTGGAACGGGACGGGGCCGGCCCCCGGCCTGCTCCTGCGAGCGCTGGGCCGGTTGCTGCGCGCCCTCTGGCTGGGCCTCGCCACGATCGCCGGAGCCCTGGTCCGCGGCCTGGGACGCTCGGCCCGCCACCTCGATCCGGAGCACCGCCGCGATGGTGCCGGGCTGGGCCTGCTCGGCCTTGCCCTGGTCGTCGCCGCCGTCGAGTGGTGGGGACTCGGCGGTCCCCTCGCCCGCGTCGTCCATGCCGTGGTCGCCGGGACGGTCGGTCTGGTCGCGCTGGTGGTGCCCCTCCTGCTGGCCTGGCTGGGCGTGCGGCTCCTGCGCCGCCCGGAGCACGCCGCCCCTCCCGGTCCGCTCGCGATCGGCCTGGGCGCGCTGCTGCTGGGGCTGGCCGGCGTCGTGCACATCACCCGGGGGCTGCCCGCCCCGCCCGAGGGCGTCGAGCGCATGCAGCAGGCCGGCGGCGTGCTGGGCTACCTGGCGTCCTCGCCGTTGGCTGCGGCGGTCACCGCGTGGGTGGCGGTTCCCCTGCTCCTCCTGCTCGTCGGCTTCGGGCTGCTCGTCGTCACCGCCACCCCGCTGCACGCCGTGCCGGCACGCGTCGCGGAGGTGCGCGGGCGGCTGTTCGCCCCTGTACGCAGGGCGGGCGACGGGAGCGGGGCGGGCGACGGCGCGGCGGCCGACCCTGGGCCG
>JALYMT010000146.1 GCA_030773555.1 Actinomycetota bacterium
CCCACGATCCGGGAGGGACGCATCCGCAGCGCCTCCTTGACCAGCCGCCGCAGCCGGATCCCCCCGGTGCCCTCCAGGCTGGGCTGGCGCACCTGCAGGCCCACCACGTCGGGCAGCGGCAGCTTCAGCGCGGTGCCCGGACCCGCGCGCCCGTCATTTCGTCTCCCCCCGAGCCCGCCGCAGGGGGGTCCGGGCCGCGTTCGCCCGGTTGGCGCACGTGCGCGAGCAGAAACTGCCATAGCGGTTGCGGGGCATCGGGCCGGCGCAGTGAGCGCACGTGCGGCTGTCCTGCCAGGCCCGGCGGCACGGCCAGCAGCGCCGCTCACCAGGGGGCAGCGAGGTCTTGCTCGACCACAGGAGGCGCCCGCAGGTTGCGCACGGAACGTCGGGCTTCCGCGGAATAACGCTGCCCCCCTCTGGGGTCTGGAGATAATCCCTGACCGAGGCGAGGGTCATGTCGGTCGCCGAACTAGGAATCGGCGACGGCGTGGAGAGGGCCGGGGCGCAAGGGTGGTCACGGTCGCCTCCCGGCGTGGGCGCGTAGCTCCACGTCGCAGCCGGTGCAGAGCCGGCGGTGAGGCCCGGCCAGGGGGAGCGCGGCGACCTCGATCTCGGCTGTCGGTGTCGTGCGCGTCTCGCACCTGCTGTCCCCGATGCACTGCCGACAGCGGGCGCAGTGCGTGTGCAGTTCAGTGGCCTCGGTCAACGTGAGGTTCCTCTCTCGGGTCGCGTTGTGCGGTCGGGGCCGAGGCGGGGGCGACCCGAACGGTCACGGCCCCGCGGCGCTGGCCCGACAGGTCCGGCAGCGGACGATCAAGGCCCGGGTGCCGCTGGCGTCGGTCAGCCCGTACGCCTCCACGTCGGGGACGGCGCAGCCGGGCTGGTGCGTGACGGCGGGCGCGGTGGTCGTCGTCATGCCGCCCCCCGGCAGCCCAGGCAGAGCGGGTGCCCACCCTCGCCGTAGCGCGGGCACGGTCGGCCGCATCGGATGCAGGGGCCGGCCAGATCACCAGGACGGACGACGCTCAGGCCGGGCCGGGCAGACACCCCCTCCGGGAAGTCCGCTACGTCCGCTACCGCCGCTACCGCCGTGGTCAGGGCGTTGTCTTCGGTAGCGCTTGCTCGCCGGGTAGCGCTCGCGTCCGCTACCTCGCCCGCGTCCGCTACCGGACTCGGGCCGCTGACCTGCGACGTAGCGGCGGTAGCGGAGGTAGCGCTCTCGTCGGGAGGGTTGAGCGGATCGTCGTCCGGACGCTTGGCCGGAGGCAGATAGCGCGTCCAGGTGTCGTGCAGGTCCTGGCGTCGGTAGCCCCGCCGGTTGGTGCCCCCCAGGTTCACCTGCACCGGCTTCACGCCGTACTCGCGCAGGCGGCGGGCCAGGCCCCGGGGGTCGAGGGGCTTGCCGCGCAGGTCCCCCCAGGGCGCCTCTTGGAGGGCGTGCAGGCGGTCGAGGATGGTGTCGGTGTGCAGCTGGTCCTCCTCACGGAAGACGGCCCGCAGGTCAGCGAGCAGCCGCACCCCGAGGGAGCCGCTGTCGGTGGTCCGTGCGGCCTTGACCAGCTCGTCGCACGCCTTGCGGGCACGTTTGGGCCAGTCCCCGCCGGCCGCGTCCGCGACGGCGAGGAGGGGCTCCCACACGTCGGCGGGGCGGTCGGTGATCCCCTCCGGCATGACCGGGCGCGCGGCGGCGAGCTGGTCGACCCGGGCGCCGGCCCACGCGGCGAGATCGTCGCGGACCTGCTTGCACTCCTCGCGGGCGTCCCGGAACCGGAACGGCTGCACCTCCTCGCCGGGAGCCCGGCGGCGCATGCGGACGACGACGGCGCGCTGCATCACCGTGTCGGGCAGGTCACCGATGCCGGCGAGGGCGACCGGGGCGAACACGGAGAACGCCTTGGCGGTCATGCCGGCGCCCTCGCCGACCATGCGCACGTACGCGGCGCCCCGGCGATGCCCGGCGTTCAGCAGTGCTCGAAGTTCTTCGTGCTCGGCTGCACGGGAGCCGAAGACGGTGTCGGCCTCATCGAGCAGCACGGTCGCCCCGGTGGCGTCCACGGTGCGGGCCAAGGCGGCTGAGGACATGGACGACGTGTGCAGCGGGGCGCGCACCAGGAGGTCGAGCACCTCCAGT
>JALYMT010000147.1 GCA_030773555.1 Actinomycetota bacterium
CAGCGCGGCGGCGATCTCCTCGGCCGCGAACTCGGCCACCGGCCCCTGCTCCTCGTGGAATCCCGGCTCCCCCCGGGGGCGGGGGCGGGATGGGCGCGGGCGAACTCCGCGAGCTCGCCGACCTGCCGCCCGGCCACCCAGGCCGCCATGCGTTCCCAGCCGGCGATCGCGTCGATTCGCGAGGCCGGATCCCGATGCGCGGGCTCCACCGCGAGCAGCGCGGCGAGCAGTTCCGGGCCGGGCGCCAGCTCCGCCAGCACCCCAGCACCACCCCTACGGTCGAACGCGGTTCGATCCTGCCAGGCGGGCAGGGCGGGCGGCTATCCGCCGAACGAGCGCTGGGGAGACACCCAGCACGTACGGGCGGTGACAGCGGTCAGCGAGAACTGCATGATCCGCGAGAAGTGCATGAACACGTTCGGAAGTGGTGGGGCGGAACTAGGCCGCTTCAGCCAGGGGGATGCCGAACAGGGCCTCGAGCTCGGCGGCTGTCTGGGCGTACGACCGGTGGTGCACGCCGACGATGCCGAGCGCGGTCGCGGCTGCCACGTTGCTCGGGAGATCGTCGACGAAGACGCACTCCCGCGCGCGCAGCCCGAGCTTCCCCACCGTGTACTCGAAGATGTCGGGATCCGGCTTGCGCATCCCCACCTCGCCGCTGATGACGACGACGTCGAACATGTCCTGCCACCCCTCGCGGGGGTACTCGTTGCCCCAGGAGTTCGACAGCAGGGCCGTGCGAAGCCCGGCGCGGCGGGCGCGCAGCACGAGGCCGGCCATGTCGGGGGCGTGCAGGAAGTGGTCGAACATGCGCCGGAGCAGCCCCTCGACGGGCACGGGGCGTCCCGAGCGGGTGCTGAGCCGGCGCGCGAGCTGCTCCTCGAAGTGCGGCATCTGCATCTCGCCCCGCTCGAGGGCGTAGACGGGATTGACCTCCGCGACGTCGCCTTGGTAGTCGCCCAGCCAGCTGCGCATGACCGAGCGGAACTCGCCGTAGTCGATGTCGTCGCTCTCGGCCCACGCCCCCATGGCCTCCTCCAGGCTGGAGGTCAGGACCCCTCCCCAGTCGACCAGAAGGCCCTGCAGCTTCACCACGACGTGCAGTCTGTCAGCCCGCTGCGCGAGCCCGGCGGCCCCGGCGCCTGCTCCGGCGAACGCTGGGCAGGATCCCCTCGCCGACCTCGGCCGCGAGCCCCGCGAGCGCCAGCCGGGCGGGGCTGCCCGGCACCGCCTCCGGGAGCGTGCGCCCCAGCAGCAGCGCCCTGTCACAGCCCTCGCGGTCGTACGGGACGAGGACGGCGTCGCGCACCCCCGCGTAGCGCTCCAGCGCTGCGCGCAGCTGCTGCTCGGGCTCGGCGCCCACCACGCTGCGCCGAACCCCGTTCAGGACGACCCGTACGACGGCTCCCGGCACGCTCTCGTGCAGCTGGGTGAGCCCGCGTATGAGCCGCTGCACGCCCACCGGGTCGGCAGCGCCGACGGCCAGGACGAGGTCCGCGTGCTCCAGGGTGAGCAGGGTGGCCCGTTGCGACGCGGGGCGGCGGAGTCGAAGGAGAGCTCCTCGTCCTGCTCGAGACTGAATCCACAGTCGACGACCGTCACCGCGGCCAGCGTGCGGGCCAGGGCCCACACCGGCTCCAGCGACGACGGCCGCAGCTCGGGCCACCGATCGGCGCGGGGGATGCCGGTGAGCACCCGCAGCCGCGGGGCGGCATAGGGAGCGAAGCGGGCGAGCTCCTCGCGGTCGAGGCTGCCGGTGCCGGCCAGCCGCGCCGCCGCGGCGAGCCCGGGGACGTCGTCGAGCAGCCCGAGCACCTGCCCGACCACACCGCCGTACACGTCGGCGTCGGCGAGCAGGGTCTCGACGCCGGCAGCGGCCAGCTCACCGGCGACCGTGGTGGCAACGGTGGTGCGCCCCGGCGCACCGGTGGGCCCCCACACCGCCTCGAACCGCCCGGTCGCCGCTCCGGCCGCGAGCTGGTCCTCGGCCGGGCCGTCGACGGGGGGCAGCGGCGCGTCGTGGACCGACGAGGGCGGCTGCGCCGCGCGCGGATCGGCGTACGACCGACTGCCCGCAGCGTGCGAATCGTCGGGGGCGGCGATCGCGGCTGCCACCGCGGCGGCGATGACGTCGGGCGGCGCGTCGGCCGGGAGCACGTGCCGGACCCCGAGGACGCGCAGCCGGCGCGACCCGCCCTCGTCGCCGGGAGTGACGAGACCGACGGGGGCCACGCCCGCCACGGCCAGCCGGGCGAGGGCGTCGCGGTCGAGGCGGCGGAGATCGGCCGACAGCAGCGCCGCCCGGCCGGTGCCGGTGGCTGCGGCCGCTAGGAGATCGGGCAGGTCGAGGCATCGGCGCACGACCTGGACGCTGCCGGCGGCGCGCTCGAGGGCGGCGACGAGGTCGGCCTCCCACGGCGAGCCGGTCACCGCGGTCAGGACGGGAACCCTCACGCCCGGCCGCCGCTGGGCACCTGGGCGAGCTCGATGCGCCCGACCGCCTGCGCGTCGAGCAGGATGCGCACGTCAGCGGCCGGCAGGAGCAGGGTCACCCCTCTGGCGGCGCGGGCACCCACGACGCGCCCCGGCTCCTCGACCTCGGCGACCGTGATGCCGGAGAGGACGAGCCCGGCGGGCTCGGGGATGCGCCCGGGCTGCGCCTCGGCGACCCGGTAGACGTCGACCACCGCGCCTCGGGCGAGACCAGCCGTGCGCGGCGTCTCCACCGTGACCCGGCGCAGGTCGACCGGGCCGGCTGCGGCCAACGCCGCCGCGGGCAGCAGTTCGTCCCGGCCGACGGCACGGACGAGCACGCGCCCGGCGGGCGACCCGGCATCAACGGATACGTAGCGTCCCGCCTGGTCGGCGAGTCCCACGCGCCGGACGACGAGGTCGGAGGCGGCCAGCGTCGTCCCCGGGCCCAAGTCACCGGTGACCGCCCACACCGCCACCGAGTCGTCGGCCGCTGCGAGGATCCGCGAGCCCGCCACCACCGAGCCCAGCACGAGCAGCACGCCGAGGAGCAGGCGGGCGTCGAGCCAGCGCGGGCGCGACAACCGGGCGATGGGCGGAGCGGGCAGGTCGGGGGGCGCGCTCCTGGCCATGGGCAGCACGCCCTCCTCCGACGACGAGAAATAGGAAGAGCGGGCCGGGACGACCGGACCGCGCCCTCATGCTGCCCGTCAGGGCCGGGTCCCCGCTCGCGTTGTCCGGTGATGTATGACTTAACAAACCCAGCCTGATCCGAGATCATTAGGGCATGGCGAAGCAGGAGTTCTCGATCCCCGCGCTCATGGCCCAGGTGCCTACCGAGGCGGATGCGTACCTCCTGCTGGAGCGGTTGCGCTGGAACGGCAAGCCCGACGCGTGCCCCCATTGCGGCGGCATGGACCGCTGCTACTACCTGGCCCCCCGCAACGGCTCGACTTCCCGCAAGACCCGCACCGGCTCCCTGTCCCAGCGGCGGGTGTGGAAGTGCGGGCACTGCCGCAAGCAGTTCAGCGTGCTCACCGGACGATCTTCCACGGCAGCAAGATCCCCGTACGGACCTGACTACTCGTGATCTTCGAGATGTGCGCCAGCAAGAACGGCGTGGCGGCGCGGGAGATCGAGCGCAAGTACGGCTTGACCGCGAAAACGGCGTGGTTTCTGCTGCACCGCATACGCGAGGCAATGAAGCGGGAGCCACTGGCGGGCCTGCTGTCCGGCGTGGTGCAGGCCGACGAGACGTTCATCGGGGGCGAGCCCAAGAACCGGCACGCGCGTGACGAGCGGGAGCGGGTGCGCCGCTACGCCACGACGGACAAGACACCCGTGTTCTCCCTGGTGGACACGGAGACCCGTGAGGTCCGCTCCCGCGTGGTCAACGACGTCACGGGGGCCACGCTGCGCCCAGTAATCCTGGAGCAGGTCGCCCCCGGCCGGACCGTGCTGCACACCGACGGAGCGAAGGCGTACCGGGTGGTCGCCCCTGAGCTGCGCGGGCACGCGTCCGTGTCGCACGAGGCCGGTGAGTACGTCCGGAGGGACGCTGCCGCCGCCGTGTCCACCAACCTGGCCGAGGGCTACTTCTCCCAGCTCAAGCGGTCCCTGGATGGCACTCACCACCACGTCAGCACCGTTCACCTGCCCCGCTACCTGGCGCAGTTCGACTGGCTCTACACCAACTGCCGAGCTACGGACAGTCAGCGGATGCGGCGGTTGATCGAGCAGGTTGGGGGGCGGCGGCTGACTTACAAGCCGTTGACCAGAGATGCCTAACCCGGCGCCCGCTGTTGGATAGACTTACAGCGCAAGGACAAGTGCATGAGGGGTGCGCACGGCGGGACTCGAACCCGCAGGACCGGGCGCCAACTGCCAGGAAGGGCCGGTCCGCCTGACCCCAAATCAGGTGTGTATGCCGTTCCACCACGTGCGCTTGGGGAGCACCCCCCAGGGTGAGGTGTTTGCTCGCTCGCCCTGGGGAGCTCCCGATCATGCCCCCACTACGGGGGCACCGTGACCGTGATCGCGATCGATCGCCTGCCACAGCGGATTGTCATCGCGAACACGGTTCGTGCCGGTGCCATCGGCACCACCTCCCTCCTGCTCCGCAGGGGCGAGGTCCGAAGGCGTCGCCGTGTCAGCGGTGACGCCTTCGGTGTCTGTGGTCGCTGCCGCACTCGCAAGTTGGTAGGCGCCGCGTGAGGGATTGATCAGCACGCCGTCCCTCCTGACCATCTTGGTCAGGAGGCTGCGTACGGAGTTCTCGGGCGAGTCGTTCCCGCGCGCCCGTAGACCAAGAAGGATCGCGGGGAAGTGCCAGATGTGGCCGTCCGCCACTAGGTCGAGGATCTCGGCGCGGGTGCCTCCTGGCCGTGGAGAAGGCGCGCTGTTGCGGACATCGGCCGCTGCCGCGCCGGTCCCGGTGCTCGCAGTCTCCGTGGAGGCACCGTCCTCGGTCAGCAGGGCGAGGATGCGGTCCACCTGCGAGATCGCCGCATCAAGTTCATCGCGCTTCCGCGCCAGCGCAGCCCGGCCCTGCCGGAAGTGCTCGACGGCGGTGTCATCGAGGGTCATAGCGAAAGTCTACGGCACGGAGGCGCCGAACACGGAGAGGCTGCGCCCTTGATCTCCGCATCCGCGCCGCGTCCGTGATAGCGTCCTCCTTGCGCTGGGGGGTCGGCTAATCGGCAAGCCACCGGGCTGTCACCTCGGGAGATGCGGGTTCGAGTCCCGCTCCCCCAGCCACACATCGGCTGTGGCACTGTCCTCCACCCTGCCCCTACAGGTATCTTTAGAGCGGGTGACAGCCCGGTGGCTTCCCGCGGGAAGTTGCTAGACGAACCCCTGGAGCGCTACGGCGGCCAGGGGTTCGTCGCTGCTAGGGGCGCTACCGTTGGGCGCGTGACCGCGCGGCACCCCACCCCGGAAGAGCGTGACGAGCGCGTTGTCCTGCCGCTCGACCCGGAGGCGGCGCTGAGGGCGCTGCTGCGCGTGGACCCGGACAGCCAGCCGGTAGAGGACTCCCCCGAAACGGACGAGACCCCGACCAAGTAGGCCGGGGTCTCGCTTCTAGGGCCGGGCTACCGGGGATAGCCGACCTGTCCTAAGGACGAGTCTCGCCCTTCTTGTAGATCAGTCGCCGCCGCCGCCCATCTCGCCTCGCCTCCTCCCGCTGTCCGCCGCTAGCCCAGGTGGGCAGGGGTCAACGTAGGGGCAAGCCGCTGGCGCTGTCTTGGGTCTCTGCCTGAACACGGCGCGCAGCACAGGGGTAGCCCCGGCTGTCGCATCTGCGCAGCCAGCCTAGGGACGACGGCCACCGTGAAGGAGCAGACAAGGCATGGCGAACAGCAAACCCGAGTTGGTTCTTGAGGAGGCGCGGCGGCTGCTAGCCCGCCAAGAAGCGAACCTTGACGGTCTACGGACGCGCGCAGCCGCCATGCTCTCCGTGGCTGCTCTCGCTGGCGGTTTGTTCGGCGGGCGTTCGACCGGGGACCGTAGCGCTCTTGCGACCGGTGGCGTCGTCGTCGCGCTGGTGCTCTTCGTCGTGACCGCGGCACTCCTGCTGTGGGTCCAGCGCCCCCGGGAGTTCACCTTCTCCCATGATCTCAGTGACTGGATCAACGACCTGCGAGAAGGAAGACCCGTTGATGCGACGGAGTTTGCCTACAACATCAGCAGGGACCTCAACGACTACCGGCAGCAGAACAAGACCAAGATCGACCACTTGGCTTGCTGTTACCTGTGGATCTGCGGTCTGGTGGCCCTGCAAGTTGTGGCCTGGGCTCTCTCAGCCATCAGCTAGAGCTTTCGTACGCTGTCGCCGGGGTCCTTGCCCTTCTTCTCCACCTCGGGGCGCGCTGGTCTCTCGGCGGGCCGCTGCGGCTCCCTTGGTAGGTCCGCCTGCTCAGGTTGATCCTGCTCCGTCACCGCACGAGCGTAGAGCGCCCGCCTGGGTTTGTCACATCACACATCCCCCGTTGTCCACAGGCGCTGCCCCGGGCCGAGGGCTGTGGACGCCGCCCTGCACGGAGCCTGCAGAAGTGGCAATACTGGGCCGACCACGCTGCAGTAGCGGCTGACGCCGCGACGCCACTCCTGTCACCCGATCGGGTGGCAGGATTGTCGAAGTCGACGCAGGAAGGAGATGCGCAGGATGATCCGCCCGCGCTTCCTCCAACTCGCCGACGTCGCCGACGTGCTCAACATCTCCGCCGCCCAGGCCTACGCCCTGGTGCGCAGCGGCGAGTTGCCGGCCATCAAGATCGGCGGTCGAGGGCAGTGGCGCGTCGAGGCCAGTGAACTGGAGACCTACATCCAGCGGCTCTACGCCGAGACCCGCGAGTTCGTCGCGGCCCACCCCTTCGGGGGGCGCCAGGACGAGTTCGCTCCCGAGGGGGAGCTCGCGTCCTCCGAGTGACTCCCGACGCGGTCGCCGTCAGCCGGGATCAGCCGAGTGGTGACGTCTCCCGGACGACCGCGATGGCGGCATGCGGCACGGCGCGGACCGCGGCGACGGAGCGCGCGCGCCGCGGCTCACCGGCGGGATGCTCGGCGAGCTCGACGAAGTCCGCGCCAGTGCGGTCGAGGGTGCCGGTGAGGGCGGTCGCGTCGACCAGCACCACCGTCACCGGTACCCGGTCGCGAGCGAGCTGCCGCAGCAGGTAGGTCAGCCGCAACCGCTGCGCCAGGTGCCCGTCGTCCGCGGGTGTGGCAGTGCGCCCAGCGAGCCCGTGCACGCCGACGACGGCGCCGAGCGGCACCAGCGCGACGCCACCACCGGACTCGTCGATCAGGAGCCAGTCCGGCCCAGCGTCGCGTAGCCGGCCGGACACCCGCGTGCGACCGACCAGGAACACCGTCAGGACGCGGTCGAGCCCGGCCCGCAACCGGTCGACGAGGCGCACGCGGGCGTACTCCGCGCGGGTCCGGTCGCTGACCTCCGCCGCGAGCTCCGCCCGCTCGGCCTCCTCACTGGCAGCGGCCAAGGCGAACCAGGCCTCGTCCCAACCCACCGCGTCCTCCTCTCGTCGGACTTGTGCACAGGGCCGCGTTGACGGCACCCCACTCGCGCCAGTACACACGCAACCGCAAGCAAACGGCGGGAAGCGAGGCCTCGGTGCAGCAAGCGACTTTGGGCACGAGCGCGCGAGCGCTACTGGTTGCCGCCGCGACCTGCACGGCTCTCGTCGGCGCACTGGGCGTCCTCGCCTGGGCCGCGTCTGCACCGTTGGTGGCGGTCCGCGCGCCCGGCCCGGCCACGCTCGACGACCTGCTCACCGTGTCCGCCGCGGCCGGGGCCGGGCTGTGTCTCGCCTGGCTCGCCCTGGGGATGCTCCTCGCGGTCGCGGCCGCGATTCCCGCTCTCGCCTCCGACACCGTCGCCACGCTGGCCGTGCACCTGACCCCGCCGCTGGCCCGTCGCCTGGTCGCCGGGCTGCTCGGCGCGACCGTCGTCGGCACGGCGCCAGGAGCAGCGACCGCAGTAGCCCCGCTCGCCACCGCGGGCATCACGAGCGCCGCGAGCATCACGAGCGCCGCGATATCCCCCACCTCCGATGCACGCCCGCCCGCGCCCCCCGAGCTCGACCGGCCCGCCGCCGGGCGCGAGGAGCGGGTCGTCGTCCGCCGCGGCGACACCCTCTGGGACCTCGCCGCCGCGTCCCTGCCACCGCCTCGCAGCGAGGCCCGTACGGCTCGCGCGTGGCCCCGCTGGTACGCCGCCAACCGCGCCGTCATCGGCTCGAACCCGCACCTGCTGCACCCCGGACAGCTTCTGCACGCCCCGCCCGCCCCGCCCGCCGAGGAGATTCCGTGACCGTCTCGTCCCCACCCCAGGCTCGGCTGCGCCGCCTGCCCGTGCCCAGCTGCGAACCGCCCTACGACGACGAGATCGGGTCCCGCTCCCCCCGGTCGTCCCACCCGGGTGCGGGCGCCACGCAGGGGACGCTGGCGCTGGCGTTCCTCCTGCCTTCAGGTCTGCCCGCCACGCCCCGGCGGCTGGCCCTCGCCTCACCGGACGCCGTCGAGCAGGATGACCCCGACACCGGCGACCCCGACTACGGCGACCCCGACAGCGCCGACGACAGCGCGGACGACGCGGACGCCACCTTCGGCCCGCAGGCGACGCCACGCGAGCTGCTCCCGGAGCCGCGGGGCTGGGCGGCCCGCCTGGTGCAGGCGCTCGTCGAGGTGCTCGCGGGCGACCGGCCGACGAGCCAGCTGGTGCGGTGGACGAACGAGGACGTCTACGCCACCGTGCAGCGCCGCGTCCGGCGACGCGCCGGCGCCGCTGGCCGGCAAGGCGACGCGGCTCGCGCGGTCGTCCGCTCGGTGCACGTCAGCGAGCCGGTGGACGGCGTCGCCGAGGTGTGCGCCCTGGTGCAGCGG